>LKNH01000143.1 GCA_001564135.1 Halobacteriaceae archaeon Tc-Br11_E2g27
CTTGAATCGCAATCGTTGCATCATCTGGGGTCCGGTCGAGATACTCCAGCGTCCGTTCGGTGATAACTGCAACACCACGCCCGGTCGCCTCCACTCGCCCCGGTGTACCACCGATGACTGGTGGCTTTCCGGTGACGACTTCCGGAACGGTATATCCTTCGTAGACGGAGTAGGTATCCATCATCCACGCCATCTCGCGTGGACCGGTGTTCATATCAGGGGCAGGAATGTCGGTTTTCGGGCCAATCATCCGACGGATTCCTTCCGTGTATCGGCGGGTAATGCGTTTCATCTCGTTGCGACTCAGTTCCTTCGGTTCACAGATGACGCCACCTTTGGCACCACCATATGGGAGGTCGACCAGGGCTGTTTTCGAAGTCATCAATCCAGCGAGGGCAACAACCTCTTCCATCGTCACCGATGGGTGGTATCGGACTCCGCCTTTGTATGGGCCGCGTGCGGCACCGAACTGACATCGATAGCCCTCGAACACCTCCAGTTCGCCGTTATCTCGCAAAACTGGCAGGGTGACTGTTAGCGTCCGCTCAGGGTGTTTCATCCGAACGAATATGTTCTCTTCTACCTGCGCATATTCCTGCGCCCGGTCCATCTGCGTCCGCATGTTGGAGAGCATGCCGTCGGGTTCGTTGTCCATACCCTACCGGTTCACTGGGTGAGCACTTATAGATGGTGTGGGTGGTCAATACATACTATTCCTTCGAAGGAAATATTAACACCATTTGATACCATCGGCTAATACCTGAATAATTCCTTTGAAGGAAAATAATATGACTTGTTCATAGTGGTTATTGCGAGTCTCTACCGCTTTCGGAGAATAAACCGTCTGTTTCAGGTTGTGGTACAGCAAGATCTCTGACTTGGTCACCAAAATAACCGCAATAACCACTATCAGTACGTCTCTTGCAGGACCTCAACCCCGGGCAGGGTTGCACCAGTGAGCGCGTTGATATATGCACCGCCAGCGATGGAAACGTGTGAAAAGTCGGCTTCGTCCATCCCATACATATCGATGACACGGGAGGTGTCACCGCCGCCGACAACCGAAAATGCATCCGACCGTCCGATTGCTTCGAGTACCTGTACCGTTCCGTTGCTAAAGCGTTCGTCCTCGAAGACGCCGAGTGCGCCTTTCACGAAGACGGCATCGGAACTCCCGGCGATATCCGCAAATTGTGAGATGGTGTCTGTACCGATATCGAGATAATCGTAATCTCTGTTTTTCACGTCCGCAACGGTCACTTCCGCTCGCTCGTTGCTTCCATCCGCGTACGCAAGGTCGCTCGGAAAGACGAGTTCGCTCGGATGAGATTCAATCAGTGATTGTATCCGACCTTTGTTTGCGTGCCACTGGCTGTTGTAGACATCGTCGTCGTCGATATCTCGTCCGACGTCATATCCTACCGCGCGCAAAAAGAGTTCGCCGACGACCCCGCCGAGCAGGAAATTATCCACCTTATCACGCAGCGATGTCATCACGTCGATAACATCGGTCGCTTTCTTCCCGCCGGCGACCATCGTCACATCCCCGTCGAACTCGCGGGTTGCGATGGCCGAGTTTGCTCCATATTCGGCTTCCATTACCCGGCCGGCGTAACTCTCCATCACCAGCGGGAACCCAACGATAGAGGCGTGTTTTCGGTGGGCTGTCGAGTATGCGTCGCCGATGTAGGCGTCGAATTTCGGCGCAAGTGCCTGTACAAACTCGCTTTCGGCATGTTCCTCAGGCGGGCGTTCCGGCAGTTCGTCGTCCGTCATCCGGACGTTTTCGAGCAACACGACCTCGCCCGGTTCGAGTGCTTCGATGGCATCGAATGCGAGCTGTCCGTAGGTATCAGGCACATACTCTACATGCTGGTCGAGATGGCTGCCCAGTATCTCGGCATGTTGTTCGAGCGGGACAAAAGTCTCCCGTCCGGGTCGGCCCTGGTGGGCGAGCACTGCAACCCGGTGACCCGCGTCGAGCAGTTCGCTAATCGTTCTGGCGTGGCGAGAGAAACGACGGTTATCCTCGACGACGCCGACCGATACTGGGGAGTTCAGGTCAACGCGGACGAGCACGCGTTTCCCGTTGTCGAGGTCATCGAGCGTCCGATAGCTCATTAGGTAGGGTTCCGGCAACCAGCTATTAGAACTCCCCGATATCTGGCGAGTGAGAACGTCGCAATACTTGCCACGCCAGCGACGAAAAACAAGCGTTATGCCAGCACCGTCGCTTCCTACGCGCATGAAGGTACTCATTACGGACCCGATTGCTGATGCCGGCATCCAACTCCTTCGTGACGAAGGCTACGATGTCGAAACAGCGTATAACCTCTCCGAGGAGGAACTTCTCGAGGCGATTGCCGATGCTAATGCACTCATTGTCCGCTCCGGGACGGAGGTGACGCGCGAGGTGTTTGAAGCCGCCGACGAACTCGTTATTGTCGGCCGCGCAGGTATCGGTGTCGACAACATCGATATCGAAGCCGCAACCGACAACGGCGTCATCGTCGCAAACGCCCCCGAAGGAAACGTCCGTGCGGCAGCCGAGCACACGGTTGCGATGGCGTTTGCCACCGCCCGCTCGATTCCACAGGCCCACGCCCGCCTTTCGAAAGATGGTGATTGGGCAAAAGGCGAATTCCTTGGGACTGAAATCAACGACAAAACCCTTGGCGTCGTTGGCTTTGGCCGCGTCGGACAGGAAGTTGCCAAACGCCTCGGGAACCTCGGCATGGAGATTGTCACCTTTGACCCGTACATCAGCGAGGAACGCGCCTCACAACTCGGCGCAGAACTCGTTGATGACCTTGATGAGTGTCTCAAACGTGCGGATTTCCTCACAGTTCACACCCCACTCACTGACGAGACTGCCAACATGATTGGCGCGGAGGAACTCGCACAGCTAGAGGGTGGCTATGTCGTCAACTGTGCCCGTGGCGGTATCATCGACGAGGCTGCCCTCGCACAGGCTGTCGAGGATGGCATTCTCAAAGGTGCTGCAGTGGATGTATTCGCTAACGAGCCTGTCGAGCCGGATAACCCGCTGCTGTGGGTCGATGACATCCTCGTCACGCCACACCTCGGGGCATCGACGGAAGCCGCACAGGAAAATGTCGCCACCTCGACTGCAAAACAGGTTATCGCAGCCTTTGCCGACGAACCGGTGATGAACGCACTCAACGCACCGTCCGTCGACGAAAGCTCGTTCCCAAAGATTCAGCCATATATCGACCTTGCCGACACGGCAGGCAAGATTGCTGTTCAGCTGTTTGATGACCGCGTCGAAAACGTGGAAATTACTTTCGCTGGCGATATTGCAGATGAGGACACCGACCTCGTGACCGCAAGCGCACTCAAAGGTGTCTTTGAACCGCTTGAGTGGCAGGTCAATGCCGTTAACGCCCCACGAATTGCTGAACGCCGTGGCATTGACGTCACTGAATCAAAATCCCACCAGGCCGAAGACTTCCAGTCGCTTGTTACGGTCACCGTTTCGAATGGCGAAAATAGCGTGAGCGTCGACGGCACACAGTTTGCTGGCAACGACCCACGTATCGTCCGTATCGCCGGCTACCGTGTCGATGCCGTTCCACATGGTCACATGCTCATCGCCCGTAACGAAGACGCACCCGGTGTTATTGGGTTCATCGGCACAACCCTTGGTGAGGCTGATATTAACATCGCCGGGATGTTCAACGGCCGCGAGACTATCGGCGGCGAAGCGCTTTCAGTCTACAACCTCGATGACCCTGTTCCTGACGAGACGCTCGACCAACTCAATGCTGACGAGCGTATCACTGAAACAAAGTATATCTCCCTCGATAACGGCGACGACTAATTCTCACGCCTGTCCATTCTGGCTTGGTTTTTGTTTACCCTCTCATACTCTTTTTGGCGATTTATTTTAAATCAAAACTATATAAGGTGTTTTGAGAAATATACCCAGAATACTTAATACCCTCTTTTTGTGAACTTACCGTGTGGAATGTCACCACAAAACATACAGTATGCTCGAACCGCTGAACACATCATAGACGAGTCGTCTCCACGGTGGAACCGTGTCGTTCACTGAGCCGATTCGACGGAGCGTCGAGGTCGAATACTGGGTCGTCGACGAGAAAGGACGGCTAACCGCGCCTGCGGGTCTGGTTGATGCGACAGTCGGTGCGGAGCGGGAGTTCGTTCAGCCAATGATTGAGATAAAAACCTCGCCGTGTCGCACACACGCGGAGCTACGCAAGGAACTCCTTGACCGACTCTGGGCAGTCGTTGAACGTGCCGACAAACTGGGGCTCCGACTGGTTCCGCTGGCGACGCCGCTGGCCGTCGCTGACGACATCGATGACCGGCCGAGCGAGCGAACTCGCATTCAGGACCGCATTATCGGCGAGAACTTCGAGTACGTTCGCCACTGCGCTGGGACCCACATTCACGTCGAAAAACAGCCCGGCCACGTTCTTGACCAGTTTAACACGCTCGTTGCTCTCGACCCCGCGCTGGCTCTGGTCAACTCTTCGCGACATTACCATGGAGAACCACTGTGTTGGGGTGCACGCTCTCAACTGTACCGGCGACTCGCATATGCCGACCTGCCCAACCAGGGGACACTCTGGCCGTATCTTTACGAACAAGGTACGTGGGAGAGACGAATCACACGCTGTTATGAGCAGTTGGTCGACAAAGCCGTAGCTGCTGGCTACGACCGACCAACCGTCGAATCCACGTTCGAACCTGAAACTGCCGTCTGGACGCCAGTTCAACTCCGTGAGGAGTTCCCCACTGTCGAGTGGCGTTCACCCGATACCGGACTCCCGAGCCAGTTACTCCAGCTTGTTGCTGACGTGGTTGGCACCGTCGAGCACCTCGCAGATGCTACGGTCACTGTTGGAGAGACAGCTGGTTCTCTTACCGATGAAACGGTGGCGCTTCCGGAGTTCGATGCTGTCTGTGAACACGTCGACGCCGCAATTTCCGACGGATTGACCGACGAGAGCCTTCGGCAGTATCTTGAACGGATGGGATTCGATACTGCGGCGTACACTCCCCTGGCAACTGAGCTCCCGGATGCACGCATCTCAGTCGCGGAGGCACGTGACCTCCGATTAACCTACGCAGACCGTCTGGAACATGATATCCGTCGCACACGCGGAGGGGTCCTCAATGCGTGACCCTCCCGTTCGAAACACACGGCAAATACTGACGAAAGGACTGTCCCTTTTGCTTGCTCATGCGTACTGTTATCAATGACCGCTCCCCGCATTGCGCTGTTGAACGCTTCACATGAGGTGACACATACCCGCCGAAATTTTCGTCGGGAACTCGATGCTGCACTCGTGGAGTTTCATTGCCCTTCCCGACAGCTTCCCTCTGATTTTCGGTATGACGGCTTCGTCGTGACAGGCTCTCGGGCGTCCGTCTACTGGGACCGTGAGTGGATTGGTGACCTCAAGCGCTGGGTCGGCGAGGCTGTTCGAGCCGGCTTGCCGGGTCTTGGCGTGTGTTTTGGGCATCAGCTGCTTGCCGACGTTCTCGGCGGCCAGGTCGATGGCATGGGTGAGTACGAAATCGGCTATCGGACGGTCGAACAGGACGGCGAAAACGACCTGCTTTCAGGTGTCGACGAGACAATGACCGTCTTTACCACTCACTCGGACCGCGTTGTTGAGAAGCCCCCGGGAGCGACGGTGTTTGCTCGGAACGATTACGGAATTCACGGCTTTCGCAAGGGCCACGTCTTTGCTGTCCAGTTTCACCCCGAATACGACATGCAAACGGCCCGTTCGGTAACGGAGGGCAAAGACGACCAACTCTCTCCGGAGCGAATCGACCGTGTGCTTGATGGCATTACGGATGAGAACTATCAGGCTGCCTGTGAGGCTAAACAGCTGTTCGATAATTTTACGACCTACGTGACTGACGTGATGGACACACGGACGTCTCTCAACGAGTGAACTGAGAGCCTGCCTTTATCCGTTGGTATCACTCAAGCCGTTCTACCTCGAAATGGGCGTCAGCCTCGAGATGCGCTTCAAGTTGCTCACGTGCATCTGTCCGCGAACGCGCAACGACGACGACCCCAGCAACCGCTGACTCTCCTGTCGCCCGATATGGGGATAACTCCTCATCAAAACTCGTTGCATACGTCCGCAAGATTCCCCGTACCTCGCGCTCTAGCTCCGGCAGTGTCTGCTCATCATCCTCGAATCCTGCCAGCGCATCCTCGATATTTCTGAGAGCTGAGATGCGGTCCATATCAGGTCGTTCGGAGATAGCCGTTCTGTGGTTCGTACACTTCTCCTTTCTGTTTGAGCTGGTCGATTTCGTGTTCGGCTTTCGAGGCGTCCGTTCCGGCTTCTTCGGCCCGCTCGATAACAACCTCGACTGGCGCTCCCTCGTCGTACTCCTCCTCGATGTTCTCGATGAGATTCAGGATATCCTTGATACGGTCGCGCTGGCTCTTTGAGGTCCCTGTCTCTATCATATCGGCGTCCAGTTCGCCCGTTTCCGGGTCCATGCCAATCTCTTCGAGACAGTATTTGGCGATATCAATTCCCCGCCGTGCATCCTCCAGTTCGACGGTATCGGACAGTCGCACCCGTGCGCTCGCCTCCGCAAGCCTGACGAGCGCTTCGAGTTTTCGCGCCGTCACCGGCACCGGCGCATCCTCGTCGGACCCACGCGAGCGCAAGTTCACGTAAAACTCCTGAATCTCATCCATCGCTTCCTCGGTCATCGTCGGGAAGCAGTTCCGTTTCGCGTAGGCAACGTATTTTCTGAGGAACTCCGCGTCGATAGTTGGGGCAACCTCGTCTGTCAC
>LKNH01000144.1 GCA_001564135.1 Halobacteriaceae archaeon Tc-Br11_E2g27
AGAACACCACCATCCTCCTGTGCGGATTCCGGAAGGTCAGAGGTAGACACCTCAACCTGCTCAATAACTTCATCCTCTTTTTCCAACAACAACACTGCGATATCCTCGACGATGCGGTCGACGACGGCCGTATACTTTCCATCAATCATGTTTTTGGCGGTCTTTTTACGCTGATGCCTGCGTTCCTACCTTAGTAAACCCTGGAAGCGAATACGAGTTTTGGCCATCGTCCTCAATGGCATCCTTTAGTTCCAAGAGGGCGAGTGGGTCTGTCGTCTCATCAGCTGTCGGCTCTGTCGTAATTTTATCACCGTCGGTGGTGATGACAATGTCTCCGTGAACGCCAGTCCAGTATGTTTCAATGCCGAACACGTCGAACCGTTCGAGAATCTCATCATGTGGATGACCGTACTGACTCTCAAGTGTGCTTGAAATAATCGCTATATCGGGGTCAACTATCTCGAGGAATTCCTCTGTTGAGGATGTTGATGAGCCATGATGACCAGCCTGATAAATATCAGCCTCCAGTGCTGCTGACCACTCGTCAATCATGCGAGCCTCAGCATCATCTTCCGCATCACCCGTAGTCAGATACCGTACCTCACCAAACTCGATACTGAGTGAAACGCTATTATAATGCAAGTTATCTCCGGAGTCGCCCGCTGGCGGGTTCAGGACGGTCGCTGTCATATTTTCTGTTTCAACTGGGAGTTCATCACCCTCTTCAACCATGAGGAGTTCGTGATCGTGTTCATCGACGGCGTCCAAATAATTCTCGTAAGTCTGGGAGTCATGTGGGACACCAGAATCGTATATGTCGCCGATTCCATCGCCATTCTCTTCGAAGTGCTCGATGAGTGTTGCGTGGCCGCCAATATGGTCCGCGTGAGCGTGCGTTGCGATGAGATGGTCGATACGGTCAATATCCCGATTCTCAAGATACTCGATAACCTCTGCGCCATCCGGTCGCCAGTCACCAGTATCGATAAGAATCGTTTCGTTCGCAGGAGTCACAACGAGTGTCGAGTCGGCCTGACCGACATCAATGTGATGTAGTTCGAGTTCGCCTTCGACAGCAGGTGGTGGGTCCATCCCAGTAGAACTGTCATCTGATTCGGTATCTTGGGTATCTGAGTCGTCTGAGTTGTCCCTGTCACTATCAGGTCCATCGGAATCCTCAGCTCCTTCTCCATCAAGAACAGAATCGTTTCCATTGTCGGAAGAGTCCTCAACACAGCCAGCTAGTCCTATTAGGACTACAAGACCCAGAATAAGGAGGACTCGTTTCATGCAATATTGAACCGTGGCCAGATAGTTAACAGTTCCTTGGATCCCTCCACAGGAACCGGAGTATCTAGAGGGAGTGAAATCAACGCAAACCGAGACAGCCAACCATCTCGGACAGAAGAGACCACCCTCGGTATCACTCAGTCTGAACCTCAACTGCATTAGCAAGCGCAAGAACCGTCTGTTCATCGAACCGACGGCCAACAAATTGAGCGCCAGCTAACACATCTTCTGCGGGGAGGGGGATCGAAACTGCAGGATGGCCAGAGACATTGAATGGAACCGTGTTACAAACCGTCCGCTGGAAATCAGCTGGGCCGTCGATTGCTCCGAAGGCTGGTGCTGTCATCGGAGTCGTCGGTAGGAGTAACGCGTCGTACTCATTCAGGACGGTATCAACAGCAGCTGTAAACGTCGAAGCAATATTTTTCGCGGCAACGTAATAGCCCAAATCCTCCTGACACAGCGCAGCATGGAGCATTATTTGCTTGCGAATGTTCTCGCTGAGTTCATCTGATTGTATTGCAGCGCTCGCTGCTTTGGCCCACGATTGGCTATAGCCTGTGCCAGTTCCCATCGAGTGGCCTTCTGTGAGCGTCAGCGCAGCGAACTCTGTCCCAACGATAGCCAGACCTGCATCCGTAGCACGCTCGTATTGTGGCAGCGTTACTGGCTCCACCTCAACACCGGAATCTGCAAGAGACTTAGCCACCTCCTCAATCTGTTCAGTTACTTCGTCATCGGCCTCAGCAAGTGCGTGACGAACTAATCCAACGGTGAGTCCCTCCTTTCCGGTATCGAGTCCAGCAGTTGTGGTTGGTGACGACAAATTAACAAGCGACGATTCATCTTTCGGGTCTGCACCGGCGATTGTATCGTAGACACGAGCGACTGTTTCCACGTTTTTTCCAAATGGCCCGATGGAATCAAGCGACGGTGCTAAATCAGCCACGCCAAAGCGTGAAACTGCTCGGTGTGTCGGTTTGAGGCCAACAACGCGGCAAAAGGATGCTGGAATGCGAATACTCCCGGCAGTGTCACCCCCAAGCGCTGCGTCGACGAACCCTGCAGCAACGGCCGCCGCACTACCGCTTGAGGAGCCTCCAGGAACGCATTCAGGTGAATGTGGATTGCTAACCTGGCCGAATCCACACGTCTCTCCAGTCGTAAAGTAAGCAAACTCATCCATATTGGTCGATACGGTGAGTTTCGCCCCTGCCTGGTGGAGTCGGTCGACAACTGTCGCGTGGTACTCTGGCGTAAATTCAAGCGCCTTTGAGCCACAGTGCATCGGAACTCCACCGACGGAGATACTCTCTTTAATACCGACCGAAAGGTCTTGAAGCGGGCCACCAGTCTCGGGAAGTTCAAACTGGTAGCGTATCGCATTGAGTTCGTCATCACCAGGTCTGACATCGGAGGCGTTCTGGTGCTGTGGTTCAGTTGACGAAAGACATTTGTAGTGATTGTGGAGGCCAGTGACGGCCCCGTTATAATCTTGGAATGTTTGCGAGTCGATGTCAATACCGAGTTGAGAAGCGACACGTTTGAGATGGTGCTCGTAAGTCATACTGTGAGATGTTACCTCAAGTATCGCACCACGTTGGTTTATACTCTGGTGCAGCTTCGATATACGCTACTCAGCCTTCCTCGCTTTGCCTCAGTTGAATCTAATTAGGCCGTCCACGTATCTCCCCACTCCGTTTGGGGAATCCTGAGTCGTTTGCCCTCACCTTCGCCATCAACACGTTCAACAATGACAGCGTTAATCTTTCCTACTGACGATGTTTCTTTCTCGACAACTCGATATGTACCCTCTTTTCCTTCCAAACTCTCAACAGTTTCTCCGACCTCGACAGTGCTTAGGTCTTCCATACTGTGAGGTATGTTTTCATCTGTGTTAGGTTATTCGGTCATCCGGGGATTTGCAAGCCGGTCTGCCAGAAGAATACAGATCGCACCGCAAATGGCTGCCGCTCCCGAGATGACAAACGCTGGATTATATGTTCCAAAACTGTCGTATCCCGCACCGGCAAGTGAGGGAGTGAGTAACCCCGCAACGGCAAAGGAAAGTGAGATTAAGCCAAAGACTGCATTAATATTGATTCGACCAAAGAGGTCAGCAGTCACTGGTGCGAGCAAGGCACCGTTCCCACCGTAGACCAGCCCATATATAATCGCAAAGGTGAAAATTGCACTAATCGACGTTGCAAGGGGCAGGAATGCCGTTGATAGCCCCATCAACGAAGAGCAAACGATAAACGTCCGGATACGACCCGTTCGGTCGCCAAGGTATCCAATGAATACCCGACCAAACGCTGTAGAGAGCCCGATGAGTGCAATTGCCGTTGCCCCGATACCCCGACTGTGTCCGAGTTCAGTTATATGAACAACGAGGTGAGCCAAAATAATATAGAGAGTCGTATAGATGAGTGTCCAGCCGATGAAAAGCAATACAAAAGACGGTTGGAGAGCTGTTTGGCGGATTTCTTTGTACTGGTTTCGCCAGTCGGCTGGTGGTGACGTTTCTTCGATGGCAGCAAATTCGCTCTCTGGAGGCGAGATATTCACCGAGTGCGGGTCATCACGAATGAGTAGCGTAATGATACCAAGTAATAGTGCTGTGATGAAGGTGAGCACAAGAACGGCATTTCGCCACCCAAACTCTGCAATGAGCCAGGTTGACGCAGGTGCCCCAGCGAGCATTCCTGCCCCGAGGCCAGCAGATGCAATACCTGCTGCAAATCCCTGACGCCGCTCAAACCACCGTGGGACAGTCGCATATGATACGATATAGACCACACTCATCCCGAAACCAGTCACGATACCATAAAAAAAGACAAGAGTGACGAATGAATCTGCCTGACTGGTTCCAAAAAGTCCGACGCAAAGCAGTGTCGAGCCAATCACCAGTATCTGCCGAGACCCAAACCGGTCAATAAGGGCCCCAATGATGCCAGCACCGATATAGAGCGAGAGTGTTTGGATTCCGAACGCGACTGCAGTCACCGACCGTGAGTAACCAAACTCCGAGAGTATCTCTTCAAAGAATACGCCAAACGAGTATGAAAGGCCGAAGACGACAAAGCTGCCAATAAAACAGGCAGCGACAACCACCCATCCATAATAGACACGGAACATATTGGGTTTGAGCAACAGAGCAGTGAAGAGTTTGGTTAGAAGATTGCTAGCGCCCCGTACGGTAGGAGGAACAGCAAGATTGCGAGGAACGGAGTCAACGCAAGCAACATAACGATAGCGTAGCCGAACATTTCACGGGCTTTGATGCGCGTAATAGCGAGAAGCGGGATAGCCCAGAATGGGTTCAGCAGGTTTGTATGAGCATCACCCACTGCATATGCCATCGCAGCATGGCCGAATTCAACACCCAGGCCATCTGCAGCCTCCATCAACGGGGGACCCAGAACCAGCCACTGACCACCACCAGACGGAATGAACGCGTTCGTGATAGCTGCAGTAAGCCACGCAATGACTGGGAACGTCTCAGCAGTCGATACATCAATGAGTGCCTGTGCAATGTATGTCGCAAGACCGGACCCACTCATTATCCCCTGAATGCCAGCGAAAAATGGGAAGAGCAGAATGATTCCCGCGGCAGCAGTTGCTGCTTCACCAAACTTATCCCGGTAGGCAGATGGATTCGTCCAGACCAACACACCTGCCATGAGGAATCCAAAGTTGATGACATTGAGGTCCCATGCAGCAAGTCCATCTGTCGCAAGCATGTAGAAGACATACGCAAATCCAGTCAATCCGATTAATCCACCGAGGACAAGACTGTTATCTATGCGCTCTGCTGGAGTTTTCTTCTCGTTGTCTGATTGTTCAATTGCTTCTCCACCGTCTGTTTCTTGGCTAAAGAGTTCGCTTTCAGGAATATATTCCGTGATGCCACGAGCTTGTTTTCCAGATGGCGTAATGAGATACAGGACGAGAGCTGCAAATATGATTGAAAGAATCGTGAGCGTAATCCCATATCCATGTGCTATGGTCTCGGTGATTGGGATGCCATCATCTGGAAGCATATCAAATGCAGTCCCTTCACCGACTGACGCTGCATCGGTGAGCAACAGTGGCCCGGAACCTGACAGTCCCCAGTGCCAGGTGAGACCCAGACCCATGTATCCAGATACAGCAAGGAGTGGATAATGGACATCGATGCCCTTTTCGTGGGCGACTTTTCCCATCTCGCGGGCAAAAATAGCCCCCAGAATGAGGCTAAACCCCCAGTGAATCCATGCGATTGCCATCGAAAAGATGGCAACGAAGACAACAGCCTGCGGAGGTGTAGAGGGAATCTGTGCAAGGCGAACGAGTATCGCGTTCGCTCGCGGGTGATAGGCTAGTGCAAAACCAGTCATAAGAATGACTGTCATCTGCATGGCAAATGCCAGGAAATCCCAGAACCCATCAAACCAGTGGTCAATAAGTCCTAACGGTCCTGCAGACCCTCCCTCTGCTTGTTCAATCACGCCTAATTCGCCGAGAACCAATGCGGCGAAAAATACGAGGTATGTGAGTAATATGGCAAAGAGGAACGGACTTGGCATCCACCGTTCAACAGTATTTGCAATACGTATCCCCAACCGTTCTATTGTTGAGCCTTGACTGTCATTAGTTGACATGCAGACTCACCAACTCAGGCATCTTATGTAAAATTTGGGTTAACAATTGTAAAATATCTTCTACTTGATATTTGGATAAACCGTAAGAAGTGTGTAGCAGAAATAGGATGAAATACCCAATAATTCCATTTTATTTAACATACCATTTATTATTTCCTACCCGCATGGTGGTAATACGAGAATATGACTAACGCAACTGAGATTCGGTATGAGCCACGGGAGGAGGTAAAGAATCGGAGTAACGTCTGGGAGTTTATGCAAGAACACGATATCGAGACGTTCGAAGAACTGCATACCCGAACAGTTGAGTCGGTGGAAGGGATTGAAGAGTCTGGTCTTGGTTGGTTCTGGGACGAAGTGGTTGAGCACCTTGATATCGAGTTTTACGAGCCCTATGACACGGTTAGAGATGACAGTGATGGACCACAGTTTACTGATTGGTATGTCGGTGGCGAACTCAATATTGCTCATAATGTCGTTGATAGACATGCAAAGCCATCAGCTGAAAATAGAAACAACGCTGCGTGTATCTGGGAAGGAGAAGATGGAGACACTCGTGTTCTGACCTATCACGACCTCTATCGGCAATCCAACCAGGTCGCAAACGCACTCGAAGAGCGTGGCGTCGGAACAGGAGACACCGTCGGTCTGTATATGCCGATGGTTCCGGAAATTGTTCCGATACTCTATGGCTGTTTCAAGGTCGGTGCGATTGTCGTACCGATTTTCTCTGGTTTCGGGGTCGATGCCACAGCTACGCGTATCGAAGATGCAGGTTGTTCCGTATTATTTACCGGTGACGGATTTTATCGCCGTGGCTCGGAAGTTGA
>LKNH01000145.1 GCA_001564135.1 Halobacteriaceae archaeon Tc-Br11_E2g27
AGCCACAGGGAAGGGGGACTGGCAATGACCGGACAGCGATCCACAACTGGCTCGAGTGATGCTGATTTCGAGCAGGCGGCCATTCTCCCGTTGCTCTCGGGAGAGGGAAATCAGCGCCTCATAGTCGAATGGATCGAATCCCACGATCGCTATACACTGGTCGACCCTAACGAGTCAGTCGAGACCGCAGTATTTGACATCTGTCTCCTCGATGGAGAGACGATACGGAAACACGCCGAGACACTTCGAGCCAGGAAGCGCGAGGCGAAACCGGTCTTGTTGCCGTGTCTTTTGCTCGTGCCGGAGGCAGACCTTTCGCTCATCGAAACTGACCGGGGAGAGATTGCAGACAGCGTCGTGTTCGAGACTGCCGACGAGGTGGTCTCGATGCCGATCAAAAAGGCCGAGTTGGAGTGGCGGACAGAAGCGTTACTCCGGTTACGGTCACAGTCTCTGAACCTCGACAGGCAACGCCGCGAACTACGCCTGTTCAAACAGGCGGCAGAAGCCGCCGGGCACGCGGTCTACATCGTGGACTCGGATGGAAAAATCGAGTTCGTCAATCCCGCTTTCGAGGACATTACAGGGTACGAAGCGATGGAAATAATCGGTGAAAACCCTCAAATTCTCAGCTCCGGAGAGATGGCAGATACGTATTACAACCGGTTGTGGGAGACAGTCTCCGGCGGCGAGGTCTGGGAGGAAGAAATTGTCAATCGGCGTAAAGACGGCGAGATATACCATGCGAACCAGACGATCGCGCCCGTAACCGACGAGACCGGGGGGCCAGTGAAGTACGTAGCCATCCAGTCGGATATCACCCAACGCATCGAAGCGAAACAACGACTCGAGATGTTCAGGGATATCGTCGAACGCCTTGAAGATCCGATCATGTTACAGGATCCCGAGGGACGGTTCCGTCTCGTCAACGAGGCGCTTACGGAGTACGCGGAGATGTCTCGCGAGGAACTGCTCGGAAAAACGGAGTTTGCGTTCATGGACGAGGACGCCGCGACCCGTATCGAGGCTCGTAAAAAGCAGGTCCTCGAGAAGGAGCAACCGGTCCGGTATACGATCTCACCGACATTTCCCACAGAAGATGACGAAGTATTTTCGACGATCAGATACCCTTACTACGAAGCAGATGGAACTCTGAAAGGAACGATTGCGATCTGTCGCGTGGTGACCGATCTCAAATCCCGGGAGCGCCAGTTAGACGTCTTGGACCGTGTCCTTCGCCACAACCTCCGTAACGATATGACCACAGTCGGGATGTTTGCCGAGAAATTGCGGGAAGAGATATCCAACGAACTGGTTGCAGATGTCGAACGAATTCAGAAGACTGCCCGAAACGTAGACCGGATGGTGGAAAAACAGCGAAAGATTACGAAGTTCTTGACAGACTCCCCTGACGAGCGGACGATCGATCTCTGTAAAACGGTGAACGCGATCGTTGAACGACAGCAGGATCGATATCCAGATGCCGAAATTCGAGTACAGACGCCCGGTTCGTGCACTGTTAAGACAACCCCAGATCTCGATCGAGCCCTCTCAGAACTCGTCGAGAATGCCGTGGAACATTCTGATCAGGAGACGCCAACCGCAGAGGTTCGAGTATGGGATAACGTTGATAGTCCGACGATCACAGTTGCCGACGACGGGCCAGGAATATCCGAGATGGACCAACAAATACTGCTCGGGGAGCAAGAAACCGATCAACTCTATCACGGGAGCGGACTTGGTCTCTGGCTCGTGTACTTGATCGTCAAGCAGATCGGTGGGAGGATCACTGTCGCTGACAACGAACCCTGCGGGAGTATCGTTACACTCCGGCTATTTGACCAGTAAACTACCCCACCCTGCTTCGCTCACCGCATACGCGGTTCTCTCGAACCGTGTCGTACAGCGGCCGGCGATAAGATGGGCCGGATTGGGTGGCTCCGTTCTCGATTATAAAACCCCGCAACAGCAGCTAGTCCGTGGAGAAACGCTTAACCATGGTGGCTACTGGCTTGTTGTATGGAACGCTACCCACCATCGGATGAGGATGTTGTCGAACCAGTCAACGGAGTCAGCATCACACCGCTTGTCTCCGGCGAACAACTGAGTACGCAGGTATTCGAAATCGAACCCGGTGCCGTTGTCCCCGAACATGACCATCATCACGAACAGGCAGGCGTCGTCTATGACGGTGAACTGACATTCTTCGTCGATGGCGAAGCACTGACCATTCACGCTGGTGAGAGCTTTTTTATCCCAAGTGACGAGCCTCACGCCGCAGAAAATACCGGTGATACCACTGTTAGAGGCGTCGACGTGTTTTCCCCACCACGCTCATCAGAGTACTGGCAGGACCGGTAACCAGAGATTCCGTTCAGGAACTCGCTTCCCCCTCGTCCGTTGCTTTCCAACTGCGAATCATCTCGGCTTTGCTCCCTATCACCATCCCGAGAAGGAACGACAGGAACGATGGGACGGCGACCCACAGGAGGTTCGGGTGTTCTGCTCCAAGATGAAACACTGTATCGAGCAACACGCGTTCTTCGGGAGAGGTCAAAGAAAGGATGCTGCTATCGGCAATCTATGTGCCATGAGGGAGGGAAGCAGGCAGTCCGGAACACTCTCGGTGATGGACAACTCAGTTGACAGCAATGGTAACGGAATCTGACCTTGTCGACCGCGAGAACCTCCGTGCGTTTCTCGCCGATGAGTTGGGGGAAACAGATGAGTTCAGCATCGAACGCCACGACCAGGGATTTTCAAACGAGACACTCTTTGTTACGTGGGGTGACAACGAACTGGTCATCCGGAGGCCGCCACCGGGAGACACCGCTGACACGGCTCATGATGTCCTCCGTGAATATGAGGTCGTTGACGCCCTGCAGGAGACGGATGTTCCTGTTCCGACGACAGTTGCTGCGACTGAGGACGCCGATATCATCGGCTGCCCGTTCTACGTGATGGAAAAACTGTCCGGGGATGTCATTCGATTTTCGGAACCTGACCGGTTTGACTCGCCCGAACACCGCCAGCGCATCAGTGAGGAAACGGTCGATACGCTTGCTGCAATCCATACGGTGGATTACGAAGCCGTTGGACTCGGCGAGTTCGGCAATCCAGAGGGTTACACCGCACGGCAGGTTGAGCGCTGGGGAAAACAGTTCGACTGGGCCTTTGATGAGACGACCGAGAAACGCGAGGTTCCGGAGATTGCGGAAATGGGCGAGTGGCTTGAAGCGAACGTGCCAGACGAACCGGCACACACGCTCGTTCACGGCGACTATAAACTCGACAACGTCATGTTTGGGCCAGGAACCCCGCCCGAACTGACCGGCGTCCTTGACTGGGAGATGAGCACGCTCGGGGACCCGCTCTGTGACCTCGGCTGGCTGTTGTTTTTCTGGTTCGAAGACAGATCCCAGGT
The DNA here is from genome assembly GCA_001564135.1 of Halobacteriaceae archaeon Tc-Br11_E2g27. GTDB lineage: Archaea > Halobacteriota > Halobacteria > Halobacteriales > Haloarculaceae > Halovenus. The sequence continues at coordinate 3,425 of LKNH01000145.1, forward strand.
TCCACCAATCATGCAGTCGATGGGGCCGGTCTTCCTCACGAACGACGGATATGCCTCGCGTGCTGAGCTCGTCGAGCGATATGAGGACCAGACCGGCGTCCCGGTTCAGAACATCAAATTCTATCGGGTCCTTGCTGTCTACAAGATGGCGGCACTCGGGGAGATGTTCTTTGCCCGGTATCTGATGGGTCACAGCGACAACTCGTTCTATGCGATGATGGAAGAAGGCGTCCCGATGCTTGCCGAACAGGGCGTCGAAATTATCGAGGGGGAACGCCCGCTATAACTGGTGTCTTTGCGTACGCTACTATGACGACGATACATACACTCGATTGTCTGGAAGCACTTCCCTCGCCAGCCCCAGATGGCGATATCGTCATCGTTGATGTCATCATGGCCTCAACAGCCATCGTTTCGCTGTTCGAACAGGGCGTAACGAGTGTCACGCCGTTTGCGGAGATCGACGCTGCCCGCTCCTTTGCAGCGGAACACGACAACACTGTTCTCGTGGGCGAAGATGGTGGCGCACCTATCGACGGGTTCGACTACGTTCCACTTCCCGGGACGTTTATCGACGCTGACCTTGCCAATAGGCCGGTTGCACTGCGTAGTTCGAACGGGACCCGTGGTATCATCCGAAGCGGTGTCAGCGATAACCTCTTCATTGGAACGACAGTCAACGCAGGGGCTGTCGCATCAATGCTTGACTCGCGAAATAACGATATCTGGCTGGTCGGCGCGGGACGACAGGGTTCACCAGTCGCGGAAGATTCCGCTGGCGTCCGACTTATCGAAGGACACCTCCGAGACGATTTGACTGCTACCGAGCAGGCGGAACTCAAAGACCAGATTCGGGACTCTCTCACTGCAGAGTGGCTTCAGAGCATCGGTCTCGAGGATGATCTTGAAGCGCTCCTCGAATTCGATACATCCGATTTCGTTCCCATCCTCCGGGATGGGACGCTGTATCCTGAGCGAGTGTAGGGGCAGGTTTCAGGGCTACTGTTTCCACGGTGGCGACAGCAACTCCGCAAGCGACCCGATGGTGTACGTGGCTGGGGAATCAGTGCTGTGGTCTGCAGTGAGCCAGACCGAATCGAGGCCAGCGTTGTGTGCGCCATGAATGTCCGTGTCTGCCGAGTCGCCGATATGAACTGCTGATTCTGGGCGTACCGCAAGTGCAGCCAGCGCCCGCTCGAACGGTTCCGGAGCGGGCTTGGTTGGTGTCTCGTAGCCGGCAAACACGACTGTGTCAATCCAGCGGTCGAGTCCTGTTGCTTCGATTTTCGTCTGCTGGGAATCGGGTGAGCCGTTCGTCACAATCCCGAGCGTATACTGTTCGTAAAAATTGTCAAGGACCGACTCGGCCTGCGGGAGCAATTCGACATTCGTCTGGTCCCGTTCCTCGCTGAACGCTGCAGCAACCTCCTGCCCGAGTTGTCTTTCATAGCCACGCTCGACAGCAAGACTCTCAAAGCAGGCAGACCGGAGTTCGTCGATTGAGTTAGTTTGCTCGGCGAATTCATCGAATCGGTCGTAGTAGGATTCGACAGGGAACAGCGGTTCAACACCGACTGAATCGAACGCAACCGACAAAATCTCGCCGGGCGAGCGCTGGTACCGGACAAGTGTGTCATCGAGGTCAAACAGGACCGTCTCAACCGTGGTCATAGAAACAGTTGCTATGCAAACGCAATCGGGGTTCCGGTCGAGTCCTCAGCGTCTGCAATCTTTTCGAGTGCGTCGGTGAAATCAGCCATCGTCACCGTCGTTCGCTCGTTACGAATGGCGAACATTCCGGCTTCCGTTGCGAGTGACGCCAGTTCCGCACCAGTGAAGCCGTCTGTTTCCGAAGCGAGTCGGTCGAGGTCAACATCGCCAAGACTCATTTCTTCAGTGTGGATTTCGAGAATCCGTTTTCGTCCGTCCCAGTCAGGCGCTGGCACTTCGATAAGGCGGTCGAATCGACCGGGGCGGAGAATGGCGCTGTCGAGCATATCGAAGCGATTCGTCGCGGCAATGAGTCTGACGTTACCACGCTCTTCGAACCCGTCCATCTCCGAGAGGAGTTGCATCATCGTCCGCTGCACCTCTGCGTCGCCGGAGGTCTTCGATTCCGTCCGTTTGGAAGCGATAGCGTCGATTTCGTCGATAAAGATAATTGCTGGCTCGTGTTCGCTTGCCAACTCGAAGAGGTCTCGAACCAGTCGTGCGCCTTCGCCGATGAACTTCTGGACGAGTTCCGAACCGGCCATCCGGATGAACGTCGCGTCGGTCTGGTTGGCGACTGCTTTCGCGAGCATCGTCTTTCCGGTTCCCGGTGGCCCGTGTAACAGGACACCTGCCGGCGGTTCGATGCCGACCGCTTCGAACTGTTCGCTATTGATGAGCGGTTCCTCGACGGCTTCACGAACTTCACGAATCTGTTCCGAAAGGCCGCCAATATCCTCGTATGTGACATCAGGGCGTGCGTTCACCTGCATCGCCTGTGCACGAGCATCGGTTTCGGCTTCAAGAATGGTCTGGATGCCGAAGGAATCATCAATCGCCACCCGGTCGCCGGCATCGAGGTTCTGTTCGATTGCCTGGGATGCCTCGGTCAGCACTTCCTGGTTGTTTCCGTGCTGTTTGATAACGACACCGTCATCGAGAATCTCCTCTGCGGTTGCGAGATAGAGCGAGGATGATTTCAGCGTCTGATTCTCTCGCTGGAGTTTGTCAACCTGTTCTGTGAGTTCCTCGCGGTGGTTCTGGGCATTCGTTAGTTGTTCAGAAAGCGTTTCGTTTACCTGGTGTACATCTGCAAAGTGTTCTTTCAGCGCTGCCAGGCGCTCGTCCAGCGGCATCTCGGGGTCAAGCTCTAGGCGCGGACGCTTCGGAAGTGACGGACTACGAGACATCTGATATCGTAACCTTGTCCCGCGTGATTAATAGACTCTTCGCCAACGGGCAGGCTTGCCGTGAGGCACCTGTCCGTTCAGACTAGCTGCTCAAACTCGCCGAGGTAGCTCTCGTAGACATCGAGAGCACGTTCGATTGTCGCGGAGTCGGTCATATCGAGACCGGCATCCGAAAGCAGTTCGAGGGGGTAGCCGTGTGAGCCACTAGCGAGGAACTCGCGGTATCGCTCAGCGGCACTTTCACCCTCTTCGCGGATTGCCTCGACAAATGAGACGGCCGCTGCAATTCCGGTTGAGTACTGGAAGACGTAAAAGCCGTAATAGAAGTGTGGAATGCGCATCCACTCGCGGGCGA
>LKNH01000146.1 GCA_001564135.1 Halobacteriaceae archaeon Tc-Br11_E2g27
TCGCTCACGGACTCTCACAGACCTGCCGCTATGCGGGACAGTCACGGTGGTTCTATTCAGTCGCTCGCCATTCGCTCTACGTCCATAGTGAACTCGCTGAAGAGTACGGCCCTCGCGTTCAGCTGTACGGGCTTTTTCACGACGCTGCTGAAGCGTACATTACTGACGTTCCACGACCAATCAAAGGGGAACTTGAGGGATATGAACGGATTGAACGGAACATTCTTGAAACGGTCTGGGACTGGCTCGGTGTCGAGCCACCGACTGACGACCAGTGGAACGCAGTCAAACAGGCGGATGTCCGACTCTTTCGGTACGAAGCGGATGTGCTATTGACCGAGTTCGAGCCACCAGAAGTGCCCTCCTTAGCGTACGAACTCGACCCAGTTGACCAGCGAGAAATCCGAACACAGTTCATGAAAAAAGCAACCGAACTGCAGGCACAATTGTAACGGGTTATATACCGGTAGACGGAAGCTGTGATAGATTCGTCACCACCCGTCCTGCGTTAGGCCTATCAATTGTTCCGTCGACCGGTATAAAAGCGGTTTCAGGGTGCGTAATAATACTCGCCGGCCGATTTTTGCTCGCGGTCAAGCTGACTACCTGGTTTGTTAATACGCGGGCGGGAGGTTCGTTCATCTCGGCGGAACGTAATATTCAGATTCGAGAGGAACTGATTCATCCCTTCACGCATCCCGCTCGGCGTTGCTGCATGCCCGTGTTGGGCTGGCTCACCATCGAAAACCAGCAACCGGTCAGAGAGCAGGTCAATCATATAGATATCGTGGTCGATGACCATCGCCGTCGCGTTGTGGTTTTCGGCATAGCGTCGGATTGCCGACGTTGCGAGAACCCGCTGTTCGACATCGAGGTGAGCAGAGGGTTCATCCAGCAAATAGAGGTCAGCATCTTTCGAAAGACAGGCTGCAATCGCAACCCGCTGGCGCTCACCACCGGAAAGGTCAGTGAGGTTTTGCTCCATAATGCGCTCTAATTGCAACGGCTGTGCAATCTCCGTATTCCAGTACGATGAGCCAAAGTCGTTCGTAATTGATGAGAGGAACGCGTCAACCCGCATTGGCTGGTCAATTTCGATATACTGTGGCTTGTAAGCGATATCGAGCTGTGAGTCGACTTTGCCGCTGTCTGGTTCGAGCCGTCCGGCAAGAAGCTTTGCAAACGTTGATTTCCCAATTCCGTTCGGCCCAACAACGCCAAGTACCTCGTTTTCACGAATGGTTCCGGCCTCAACCTCAAGCGAGAATTCACCGTCGCCGTAATCTTTTGAGAGAGCTGGATACTCGATGACAACATCCCCTGTTGACAGAGAGCGTGGTGCGTGTTCCTCAAACTCGATATTAGTCTCACGCACCCGCATGTTTTCGTTTTCAAGATAGCCAGAGAGATACTGATTAATTCCCCCTTTGACCGACTTTGGTGGGGTAATGATACCGAAGGCACCGGACTCACCATAGCCGATGTGGATGGCATCGGCAAGCAAGTCCAAGATTGCGAGGTCGTGTTCGACGACGAGCATCGACCGGCCCTCTTCTTCAGCAAGTTCCCGAATCAATCGAGCAGCAGTCATCCGCTGGCTGATGTCAAGATACGGCGTGATTTCGTCGAGGAAATAAAAATCCGCATCACGGGCGAGTGCAGCAGCAAGCGCCACTCGCTGGAGTTCACCACCGGAAAGTGTGTCAATTGGCTGGTCGACAACCGGTTCGATTTCGAGCCGTTCGGTCAGTTCATCAAGGACACCTCGCTCGTCGGTTCCTGCGAGGAGTTCCGATGTCTTCCCTGAGAACTGGTCAGGAATCTGGTCGACATACTGTGGTTTGCGGGAGACAGTAACATCACCGGCACGCATCGATTCCAGATACTCCTGCAACGCAGTCCCCCGGTAACTTTCGAGAATTTCGTCCCAGTCCGGTTCCTCGCCTATCTGACCGAGGTTGGGTGCGAGCTCGTCGGCAAGAATATGGACCGCAGTAGTTTTCCCGATTCCGTTTGGTCCAAGGATACCAGTGACTCTGCCGTCTTCCGGTGCTGGCAGCCCATAGAGGGCAAAAGAATTGTCACCGAATCGGTGAACAGGCTCCTCATCCAGTTCCTGTGGGAGGTTAAGAATCTGAATTGCATCAAAGGGACATTTTTCGACGCAGATACCACAGGTTTCGCCGAGGCAGATATCCTCGGAAATCCAGACCTGGTCGGCGCGACCCTGATACGGTTCGTCCTGTTCGTACCGCTCTTCGCGGGTGATGATGCACTCCTTGCCAGTTCGGTTTGGTGGACAGAAGTTCGCACACTCGTAGTTACATCTGTCTGGCTGGCATTTCTCCAGGTCGACAACGGCGATACTATCGTCAGCCATGGTTACTGTAGTGCACCCGTCGTTAGCAACAGCGTCCACGTGACGAACCACAGTGCAAACGTCATGAAGAAGATATACAACTGGTCTTTCGTTCCGAACTCAGCGGTATCGATGCCAATGACACTGTAAATGGGGAACTGGACTGCAATCGCGCCAAGCAAAAACAGTCCGCCCATGAAGGTATCCGGGCTAGTTCCCTCCGTGGCAAACAGCATCGAAAGGACCGCAGCGACGATACCCAACAACGTCGCCGTCGTGGTGACTGTCACGCTCCGGAGAAAGGGGTCAAACTCCTCCGTCTCTGGTGCGGTGTCACCGGTTTCCGTAGCCATACCAACTGGTCCGATACCCGCAGTAAAAAGGTGTTCGTTATCCAGACCAGGAGAGTTTAACACCTGTCACCCCAGAAGTATGGTAGAATCACCGATGACAGAGACGTGGGATGGGGCGTCGCCGCTGTTGTTTCTCGGTGGCGCAGCCATTTTTCTCGGCGGCATTGCCCTGTTTGGATACGATTTATTTGCGGGCAATGACCCGTTTCGGGGAATCGTCGGAAACGCCGTTGGTGCAGCATTGCTCATCGGCTGGGCAGCGCTCGATACCGTACAGGACCCAAACTCCGAGGTCAATACAGGTGGCGGAGCGGCCGGAACGGCACTCCTGCTATATGGGATGTATCTGTTGCTCGGCGGCGTTACCATCGCTGCGACCGGCCTGTTCTTTCACGAACGGGGGGCAATCGGACTCTGGTACGTTGGCCTCGCAATCGTGAGCATAGTCATCGGCTTTTTGATTTTCCCGACAGGAAGCGTCGTCAGTGAGGAAGAGTCCAAAACGGATGGAAAGAGCGAGAAAAACCAAACAGGCTCAGACAGCAAGGATAGTTCAAAAAAAGCGGAATGAGGAGGAGGTGAAGGTAGACAGTAAATATAATTTAGATGATATTAATCACAGATACTATCCAACAAATGACGTGAGAGTTAATAAAAGTACGAATCAGTTATGACAGCTATTTATATACAATAATTAAGTACCGGGGCATGGTATCGTAGCACATGGAGTTAACTGAACGGCCACAGTTCAATCATAAAGACCGGAAGGATATCTACGAATACGTAGAGCGTCACGGTGCAACTCCGCCTGAGGAGGTGAGACGCGTGTTAAATATGGACCACGAAAAGCGAGCGTTTGGCCATCACGTGGCAATTCTGAAACGGGACGAAATACTCGAAGAGCACAACGGAAAACTCCGTCTAGCGTTCAAAACTGGTGCCGAAGAGGAGTTTGAGAAAGAAAATCTCTCGTTCACTATTCGGCAAGCAAGACAGGAGGACCTGACAGGGCTCGTCGGAGCAATTCGTGCGGCAATCGGCGATGGTGAGTATGTGCTAGCCGAATCCGTGGCTGATGTTATCGATAATGAGGGTGTACTCTTACGTCACAATGAAATAGAATCGCGGATGTTCTTTGTGGCGACCGTCAACGACGAGGTTGTCGGCTGGGTCCATCTCAAACACCGGGAACTCCGTAAACTGAAACATACAGCGGAGTTAACACTCGGCGTACTCGAACGATATCAGGGACACGGTATCGGGAGCCACCTGCTCGAACGCGGTCTTGAGTGGGCAAGCGCACAGGGCTTTGAAAAAATCTGCAACTCGATTCCCTCCTCAAACGAACGAGCCATCAGCTTCCTCGAATCGCGTGACTTCGAAGTCGAAGCAGTGCGCGAAGACCACTACAAACTGAACGGAGACTACGTTGATGAAGTGATGATGGCTCGTCACTTGAAGTGATTATCACACTACCGGTTCGCTGCACCGTTCGGAAACTCATCTTCTGTATTCTCCAGGGCATCAGCAACAATTCCATCCTTTCGCCCTTTGACGCGAGCATGTCCCGCACAGACCAATTCATTTGCTTTCCACGGGATATGTAACTCGAATGTTGCCCTGTCCTCGCAGCCGTTAATTTCACAGCGCGGGGAATCAGTATCAATGGGCATACACCCTCGTACGCAGGCAGAGACATTAGTTGTGCGGGCCGACCGGCCGGACTGTTTCCCCGCAAAGCGGAGCTACAGGAGTTATACGGTTCGGTATCCTAGGTGGAAACATGACCAGCGGAGGAGTCGAAGTACGCGTTGAGGGCGCACGAAAACGTGACGCCGGCCGGGGGATTGCACGAATCTCTACGAAACTCCAGTCACAGCTTGGTGTTCTGAGCGGAGACCCAATTATCATCGAAGGTGAGCGGTTGACCGTCGCCAAAGTCTGGCCCGGTGATGACGACGAAGACGTCATTCGTATTGACGCCGATACGAGAGCGAGTGTGGGCGTCAACATTGGCGAATACGTTACCATTTCGAAGGGGTCAGTCGACAGCGCAAAGCAAGTTGTTCTCCAGCCTGCAACCGAACACGCCAGCGACTCGCCATCTGAGGAAGCTCTTCGCGCGAAACTTGTCGACCGGCTCGTTCGGACCGGCAAGAAAATCCGAATCGAAGGATACGGACCGTACGTTGTCACGAAGACGGTTCCGAATGGGTCAGTACGAATTACCGAATCAACACATGTTGGTGTAAAGCCAACGCTTGCCCCACAATCAGCGATTGAAAGCGGAGCAAAAACCCAGGACACTGACAAGCAGATGGCGGAGACGACCTACGAGGATATCGGTGGGCTCGACGAGCAACTTGACCTGGTTCGAGAGATGATAGAACTCCCGCTTTCCGAGCCAGAGCTGTTCACTCGCCTCGGTATCGACCCACCGAGAGGCGTCCTTCTGCATGGGCCACCAGGAACCGGAAAGACGCTCATCGCACGAGCGGTGGCAAACGAAGTTGACGCACATTTCGATACGATTCACGGCCCTGAAATCGTCTCAAAATACAAGGGTGAGTCCGAAGAGCGGCTTCGGGAGGCCTTTGAGCGAGCTTCAGAGAACGCACCAGCAATCATCTTCCTCGATGAGATTGACTCGATAGCAGGTGCACGGGATGACGATGCAGACATGGAAAACCGCGTCGTTGCACAACTGCTGACGCTACTTGATGGGCTGGAAGAGCGCGAAGAGGTTATCGTAATCGGTGCGACGAACAGGGCAGATGCCATCGACCCAGCAATCCGCCGCGGCGGCAGGTTTGACCGGGAAATCGAGATTGGTGCACCAGACGAGCAGGGCCGACGCGAGATTCTCGATGTTCATACACGGGATATGCCGCTGGCAGATGATGTTGACCTTGACGTACTAGCTGGACGGCTCCATGGATTTGTCGGGGCGGATATCGCCTCGCTTGCGACGGAGGCTGGGATGGCCGCGCTTCGCCGGATGCAACGAACTGAAAAAGAAGAACAGACCGACGATGAAGGGCCGTTGGTAACCGCTGCGGACTTCGAGGTTGCGATGACTGGCGTGGAGCCGTCAGGGATGCGCGAGTACGTCGCCGAGCAACCAGAACTCACCTTCGACGACGTGGGTGGGCTCGATGAAACAAAAGCCCGACTGCGTGAGGCTATCGAGTGGCCACTATCCTACGACCCGTTGTTCAAAGCAGCCGCGACAGACCCCCCGACAGGTGTGTTGCTCTATGGTCCACCAGGGACGGGAAAAACGCTGCTCGCAGAAGCTATCGCCGGTGAGACCGGCGTGAACTTCATCTCCGTTGCTGGGCCGGAAATCCTTGATAGATACGTCGGTGAGTCAGAGCGGGCGATTCGCAAACTCTTCGAACGGGCTCGTCAGGCCGCACCGGCAATTGTCTTTCTTGATGAGATTGATGCAATCGCCGGTACCCGCGGCGACGGTCACGAGGTGACAGAGCGCGTGGTCTCGCAACTGTTAACCGAACTTGACCGGGCCGCAGACCACCCGAAACTCGTCGTCCTGAGCGCGACAAACCGGATGGAAAGCCTTGACCCGGCGTTGCTCCGGCCGGGACGGCTTGAACAGCATATCGAAGTGCCAAATCCCGATTCCAAGGCGCGCCGAGAGATACTGGCAGTACATACGAGAGATACGCCACTTGGCGATGATGTCGACCTCGCATCGCTAGCCAGCGAGACAACAGATTACTCGGGTGCAGAGCTTGAATCGCTCGTTCGGGAAGCATCCATGCGAGCTATCCGCGAAATTGCGGATGGTATCGAGCCTGCGGAAGCA
>LKNH01000006.1 GCA_001564135.1 Halobacteriaceae archaeon Tc-Br11_E2g27
AGAAGACGCCACCACGGTCAGCGAGTCGCGTGAACCGACGGTTTTCAATCCGTCTGACCCCACCACTTGTCGGTGGTTCAAACAACAGCGGACCAGCGATGAGCACGGCCACGACGCCGACAAAACTTGCAACGGCCGCCTCAATGCCAGGGTTCGCATAGAGTCCGTATGGTGAGACCGTGACGAAGAGTTCGGGAGCCACGAGGAAGATGCCAACCAAACTGACAAGGAGGACAACGATGGCACCGACGTTCCGAGTAGCAATCCCTGCCAGAGCGAGGCTAGCCCCTGCACCAAACGCAAAGGTTGCTGAGAGCGCAATCCACAGCATGACAACGCCACCAAGAGTCAACTCATCAGCAGTGACAAGCGGGAGAAAGCCGACTGCGATGGGTGTAAGGAACAGTCCGATATAATAGACGAGGTCCTTGAGCAGAAACGTTGCGAGCAGTTTGCGTCGAGAGATGGGTAGCGTCCGACCCGAGAAGACGAGTAACGTAACATCACCGAGGACGTTTCGCATCGCATCCCGACCGATGAGACCGATGGTCCCCACCTGCAGACCAAAGAGGAAAACGAGGACGAACAGTCCGGCAATGATGCTCTCCAGATTCGTTCCTGTCGCTTCAAGCAGCCAGACACCACCGGCGACGAGAACTGCCGTAAACAGGGGAAATCCGATAAATCGACCGCGGCCGAACAACTCAGTGTGCATCCGGTACTCTTCTACAAGCATCCGACGGAACACAAGCAGCGAACTCATCGAGTGGAGGCCCCCTCTACCCTGTTGCCGTTTTCGATACGCTCATGTGCTGTCTCTCTCCGCTCTGCGTCCAACCGAACTTCCGTCGCGAACGTATCGAGCAACCCGCCATCAAGTTCTCGTGGGTCACGTTCGGCGACGAGTCGGCCACCAGCGATGATACCGACCGTCGTGCAGAGTTCCTCAGCGACCTCCATGAAATGCGTCGAAAGAAAGAGCGTATTCCCAGCCTCGCAGTATTCGTTGAGTTGGGTCTTCACTTCCGCCTGCATCAAGGGGTCAAGGTTAACCAGCGGTTCGTCAATAAAGACAAGTTCTGGTTCGTGAATGAACACCTGAGCGAGCATCACCCGTTGACGTTCACCCTCCGAAAGGTCGCTTGAGAGGGTATCAAGAATTCCCTGAAACTGGAGTTTCCGAGCCCACTCCTCGATACGACTCCCAATATTGTCCAATCCACGTATGTCAGAAACAAATTCGAGATACTCACGCGGCGTCAGAAAGCTCGGTGGGTCCTCGCGCTCAGGAAGGATGCCGACCGACTCACGAACGGCAATTGGGTCGGAAACAGGGTCGATTCCGAGGACTGACAGTGACCCGCTGGTTGGCGTTCGCTGCCCGGTCAGCAGTTCGATAGTCGTCGTCTTTCCCGACCCGTTCGGTCCCAGTAACCCGTACAGTTCCCCGCGCTCAACGGTCAGGTCAAGCCCGTCCAGTGCAACCACATCCCCGTATTTCTTCGTCAGATTGCGCGTCTCGACTGCAGGCATGGACCAACAGATGGTGCGTGGAGTCTTATAAGACAGCAACGGACGGGTCGGTTGCCGCTTTCAATCAGAGAGTTGCGGTGTGTTGTCAAACCCAGTGTTGTCTTCTTGTGAAGACTGCTCGTTGAATGCCCCCTCTTCATCCCCGGCAAGACGTGCCTTCGCAGATTCCTGGAATCGGTCGTGAACGAGTTCCCGAAGCTCTCTCGCATCGTCGATATGAATATCGAGCGCAATTGCGTCACCACCCCAGAAACCGCCAGAGCTTGCGGTATCAACGACAAGCGTTCCCAGATTGTGTCGGTACTGGAAGATGGTCTGTGAGTCGCTAACAGTCTGGACGCGATAGTACGGAACGATGGTCGTCCGACGCGTCCAGAAGCCTGACTGAGTGACGACGTGGTTCTCGTCGTAGTAGTAGCCGAGATTGACGTATTTCAGGTAGGCTGCTGGCAGGACTAACACGAGCAGGGAGAGGCCGAGATACCAGTCTGCCAACTCACCTGTCTGCAGATGGATACCTGCGAGTATTGCAGTAACAGCGAGCACAATCAACGTATACCGACCAATGTATCGTCGCATGGCTCGCTTTGGCGGGCTCTGGAACTCAACCTCCCCGACGCCTTCTATCGTCGTGGCGAGTTCGAACACCCGATTTCGTTTGGCAATCGGAACCGCAGATTCGACACTGTCGCTTCCCTGTCCGGGGGCATAGCCTGCCGTCTCGATGACCATGTTGGCGTAGCCAGCAGCCCGCGCGATGAAGTTCTCACGTATCATCAGCGTCTGGACTTTCGACAGCGGAATCGTCCCTCTATACTGCTGGAGGAGTCCTCGTTCGTATCGGAGTTCCCCTTCGTGACGGAGTAGTCTGAACCCATAATACCGGAGTACGGCTTGAATGCCGCTAATAATCCAGAGAAGAACAAGCGCGGCAATCGCAACGAGCGGGCCAAGGAGCAACAATAGCGCAACCCGGGGCTCAACCTGTTGGGCAGCGACCGGTGACCCGAGCACCGAGAGACCGACGACGAACAGTGCAAAGAGTCGGAAATTAGCCGACGTCACGCCAAGAATTGCAAGCTCCCGCTGGTCGAGTTCAAAGAGGATATCGTGTGGCGCACCGGGGTCACGTTCGCTCGTATCGCCTCGCTTCTTGTCGCTGATAATCTCCTGTAACCGAGTGGCTTCGGGTTCGCTCACGTACCGAAGTCGTGCTTCCGAGTCGCCACCACCTGCCGTCTCAAGTCGGACCTCCGCGATGCCAATCGCTCGCTGAAAGATATTCTGGGCGATATCAACGTTCTGAATGCGTTCGAACGGAATCTCACGCTCCCGGCGTGAAAAGACCCCAGAATGAATGTCAAAGGTATCCCGCGTAATGTGGTATTCGTATCTCCGGACATACGCAGTCTGCCAGAGCGCCACCGCACCTAACCCAAGGAAAATAAACGTTGCCGTCGATTGAATATCCATCCCGCCACCTTCACCACCGCCTGGCGAGAAAAAGACCGAGAACAGGATAATACCGATGATGACGAAGGTGTTTTCGAGTACCCGATACGGAATCGAACGGGGGTCAAGATTCATAACGCGTCGCCACCCTCCGCCTCGATGGCCAGTTCTTTCACCCGTTGCTGGAGGTCCCGCGCCTCTTCAGGTTCAAGCCCGGGAATCGAGACATCCGCACCGCGCGAACCGGCAGTGTAGACGACGAGCGTCGAGAGCCCAAGCCAGCGTTCGAGCACCCCACGGCGGGTATCGACGTGTTGAATCCGAACATAGGGGACGAGCGACCGCCGATGAGTAATAACGCCACGTTCGAGATAGATTGCGTCGGCGCGAACCTGGTAAACCCATTTTCGATACCGGAGAGTAACCCAGATGATGCCGGTGATAAACAGGACGATAAGAACGAGTGTCCCGACCCGTGGGTCCAGACCCAGATTCCCCAGAACGAAGGTGAACACGAGCGTCAGTATGACGACATAGACCGAGGTCCAGACCCCCCATTCGAGTTGTACCTTTGGAGCCAACGAACGGCGGTCTGTCGTGTATTCCAGGATTTGTTCAGGGTCAAGTCCACGCTTGCTTTTACGGATGGCATCGTCCGCTGCGGTGACCCGCTCGTCAAAGCTCATCTCGCCGACCGGTTTTGATTCCTGCTGTTGGACATCGGAGTGCTGTCCTTGTTCCGTCGATAGCTGCTCCTGTTTTTGTTCCGTTTTTGGTTGTTCAGTATGTTCAAACAGTTCTTCTTCCGAGGGAACGCGTGGCTCTGTCTGTTCCCGTTGGTCCGTGGCCTCCGGTGAATCGAGTCCGGAATTGGCTGCTCGGTCATCAGTTGCGTGTTCCGACTCGTCGCCGTTAGCAGGCTGTGAGGTGTCTTCCCTGTCCTCCGCAGCCGTGTTACGACCCGGCGGCACGTCCGACTTCTCGGGTCCGTCGCTCATTATCATTCACTCAGTGTGGTATCGAGTTAAGTCCCAGGGAACTAAACAGAAAATTAGTCGTCAGTCGCCTCAACCGCTTGCGGGTCGCTTTCGACGTCGCTATCCTCCTCACGGTCGGCACGAGGGCCATCAAGGTCAACGCTCGGGAGCAAATCACGGAGATACCGTCCAGTGTATGACTCCTCGGTTCGGGCAACCTCCTCTGGCGTGCCGGTTGCAACAAGCCGGCCGCCATGTTCGCCGCCCTCCGGCCCAAGGTCGATAATCTGGTCCGCGTTTTTCACGAGGTCGAGTTCGTGTTCGATGACGATGACCGTGTTCCCATCATCGGTCAGCCGGTGAAGGACATCAATTAACTTCCGTTCGTCCTCCGGATGCAGGCCGGTCGTCGGCTCATCAAGCAGATAGAGGGTATCACCAGTGTCTTTCTTTCCGAGTTCCTCGGCGAGTTTGACCCGCTGTGCCTCTCCACCGGAAAGGGTCGTCGATGGCTGGCCGAGTCGCATGTAATCGAGTCCAACGTCCTTGAGGAGTTTGAGCCGTCGGCGAAGTTGGCTATGGCTCTCGAAGAAATCATAGGCCTCCTCGACGCTCATCTGAAGGACGTCAGCAATTGTCTTCCCCTTGAACGTCACGTCAAGCGTTTCGTCGTTGTAGCGGTCGCCCCCACACTCCTCACAGGGAACGTAGACGTCAGAGAGGAAGTTCATCTCGATTTTGACGTTGCCCTGCCCACCACACTCTTCACAGCGGCCGCCTTTGACGTTGAACGAGAACCGACCTTTCTCGTAGCCACGCTGTTTCGAGAGTTCGGTTTCAGCGAAAAGCTCGCGGACGTAATCGAAAACGTTCGTATAGGTCGCCGGGTTTGAGCGCGGCGTGCGGCCAATCGGTGACTGGTCGATGAGACGAACCGTCTCAATCTGGTCAAGCCCCTCGATTGCGTCATGCTCGCCGGGGTCGACGCTCGTGTTGTCGTTCATCTCGCGAGCCAGTCCTTTGTAGAGAACATCGTGCATCAGCGTCGATTTACCGGAACCGGAAACGCCGGTAATGGCGGTAAAACAACCGATTGGAAGTTCGACATCGAGGTCCGAGAGGTTGTGCTGACGAGCACCACGGATGGTGATTTGTCCCTGTGGGTCACGGCGGGAATCCGGGACAGGAATCGATTTCTCGCCGCTGAGATACTCTCCGGTGATGCTTTCCTCACATTCAAGTACGTCATCAAACGAGCCGTTGACGACGACCTCACCGCCGCGCTTTCCTGGGCCTGGGCCCATGTCGACGATGTTATCAGCCCGCCGCATCGTCTCGGTGTCGTGTTCGACGACGAGCAAGGTATTGCCGGTATCACGGAGTTCCTCAAGCGTATTCAGTAGGCGGTCGTTATCCCGTTGGTGCAGGCCAATTGATGGCTCATCGAGGACATAGAGAACGCCGACAAGACCGGAACCAATCTGCGTTGCAAGCCGGATTCGCTGGCTTTCTCCGCCAGAGAGGGTTGAAGCCTCCCTGTCGAGTGTGAGATATTCAAGCCCCACCTCGCACATAAATCCGAGTCGGGACCGGATTTCTTTCAGAATCTCCTCGGCGATTTTCGTCTCTCGTTCGTTCAGGTTCGCTTCCAGCCCCTCGAAGTGCTCCAGCGCATCGCCGATTGACATCTGATTGACCTCCGTGATGGAGGTTCCGGCAACGCGAACGTGCCGTGACTGTTCTTTCAGACGGGTGCCATCACATTCAGGACAGGTCGTGACGGCCATGTACTCCTCAATGTGGTCGCGGGCACGGTCGCTGTCGGTTTCGACGTGACGCCGCTCCAGATTCGGGATGACTCCTTCGAAGCGTTCGGTCTTTTCACGGGTTCCGTTTTTCGTCCGCCACTCGAAATGGACCTGCTCGTCAGTGCCATAGAGGAACTGTCGCTGGATATCTTCGTCCAACTCTTCGAACGGTGATTCGAGCGAGACACCAAAGTGGACAGCGACGTTATCGAGCTGTCGGGAATAGTACGTCCGGTTGTAGCTCCAGGGTTCAAACACGTGTTTGAGCGGCTTTGATGGGTCCTTTATGACCAAGTTCTCGTCAACTTCCTTGGTCGAACCGATACCCTCACACGCGGGACAGGCCCCGTATGGACTGTTGAACGAAAACGAGCGGGTCTCAATCTCGGAGAACTGAAAGTCGGAGTTGGGGTTGCCGAGTTCTTCGGAAAACTCGACAACAAGGCGGTCATCGGTGTCAGCGTCCGCCGCAAGCGAGCCTGTCGAGCGTGTGTTCGAGGCAAATGGCGTCTCTGCTGGCGGCTCCGGGACGATGAGCTTGAGCATACCGTCTGCCTCTTCAAGCGCGGTGTCGACGGAGTCAGCGATGCGCGAGCGTGCTTCGGTGGAGACGGTTACGCGGTCCACGATGACATCGATAGTGTGGTCGTAGTTCTGGTCGAGGTCCGGCCCATCAAGCGTCAGGTCACGTACCTCGCCATCGACTTCAACCCGTGTGTATCCCTCGCTGACGAGCTCTTCAAACAGCTCCTCGAACTCCCCTTTCTGGTCTCTAATAACTGGTGCGGCGATTTTTGCTCTTGTCCCCTCCGGGAGTTCGAGAATTTGACGGACCATATCCTGTGCGGACTGTTCGCCAACCTCCTCGCCGGTGATGGGGTCATACTGTGTCCCGACTCGGGCATAGAGAAGCCGGAGATAATCATGTAATTCGGTGACGGTTCCGACCGTCGAGCGGGGATTGTTCGCGGCATTTTTCTGGTCGATGGAGATAGCAGGCGAGAGTCCTTCGACGTTTTCGACCTGCGGTTTGTCCATCTGCCCCAGAAAGTTACGGGCATATGCCGACAGCGATTCGATATACCGGCGCTGTCCTTCCGCATAGATGGTTTCGAACGCCAAAGAGGATTTTCCAGACCCCGAGAGCCCGGTGACGACGGTCAACTCCTCGCGGGGAATGGTCACATCAACGTCTTTCAGGTTGTGCTCGCTGGCCCCACGGACTTCGATGTAGTCGCGGCTCATTCGTTACCAATGGCATGGACTGTATCAGTGAAACCCTGTCGGTTTCGGTTGCCCAGAAAGAGCATCTACCCTGGACTCGTCGACCCCTTCATTTGGCCATCGGGCCCTGAAGCCATTCCTGTTGCTCTTCAGTAAGAATACGATAGAGCGCTGTCCGTGCCAACACAACTGCCGCAAGAACGGTCCCGAGAATGACGGCAAATACCGGCCCGAGAATAACGCCACCAGTCTCTAGCCCAATGATGACATAGAGGCTGGCCAGCGACCACCACAGCGTATAGCTCGCGACGATACCGACAACCAACGTGATGAAAATCCCGTTCAACGAGAAAGAGGCAGCACCCGGATACGCCGGTTTGCCAATCAAGTCACGAAACCCCTCCCAGCCATATCTGACACACCGGGCAAGCAACGACAGCGAAAGGAGGCCAGGGACGAAGATAGCTGCCCAAATCCAGAGCCTATCAAGGCTCGTCCCACCGCCGAAAATGAACGCAGGCTCCACCGCCCAGATAGCCGCAAGCACTAACAAAGCAACGGAGAGGCCTAGCTCCACGGATAGCCGCGTTGATTCCACCATCTCTCTGTCGGGGGGACGCATCACCTGCCCTTCCGTGGGCGAGCTATAAGCGTGATACGTTCGAAAGTCAGGATACCGCCGATGCCTCCCACCGTCCGCGAAGCAACGCCAGCCGACGCAGCACGAATGATAACCGTTCAAGAAGCCGCAGTTCGAACCCGTGGAACCGACGCCTACACGAGAGAACAGGTCGAGGCGTGGGCGAGTGACAGAAATCCGGACGAGTATCCGATTACGTCACCGGAAACAGAAGTCCTCGTCGCCGAACGTGACGAAACTGTCGTTGGCTTCGGCTGGCTGAAACCCGAAGCGGACGACTATTTCGATGCTGACGTAGCGGGTGAGATTACGGCGGTCTACGTCCATCCCGCAGCGGCCAGAGAGGGAGTCGGGGCCACGATTTATGCTCGACTGGAAAAGGTTGCTCGGAAGGAAAACCTCGATTCGCTCGGGCTCTGGGCATCGTTAAATGCCGTGCCGTTTTACGAATTGCAAGGTTTTGAGCCAGTAACGGAACAATCACTGGAATTTGAGAGTGGTGTTGCTGTCGATGTGTTGGAGATGAAAAAAGAATTGAGAAGAGAGTGATACGAGGGGCGGCCTGCCCGCTACTGCCCGACAACAGTTGTCCGCGCTCTACAACCCAGCGACGTCTTCGATAGCGTCGGTGAGTTCCTTGATAGATTCAACCGTATGCTCGCCCATGTGGCCGATTCGGAACGTTTGCTCGCCGATGTCGCCGTAGCCGTTCGAGAAGACGAAATCGTATTCCTCGGAAACTTCCTCGATGGTCGCCGCAACGTCGATACCCTGCGTGTTCTCGACACAGGTAACGGTCTGTGAGCGGTAACCGTCCTCAGCAAAGAGGCCGAAGTGTTCGCGCGCCCAGTCGCGGGTGTATTCGGCCATCTCCTGATGACGGGCGTTGCGGGCCTCGTGTGTCTCCTCCAGCATGTGTTTCATCTGCTTGCGGTAGGCAAGCATAATCGGGATGGCTGGCGTGGAGTGTGTCTGGCCCTTGCGCTCATAATAATCGAGACAGCGCTGGAAGCCGCCGTACCAGGAGGCTGAATCCTTTTCGAGTTCGCGCTCGTAAGCCTCGTCGCTGACCGTACAGACCGCCAGTCCGGGCGGCATGGCGAAGGCCTTCTGCGTCGAGGTGAAGATAGCGTCGATGTTGTGTTTCTCGATATCGACGAAATCACCACCCAGACAGGAGA
The DNA here is from genome assembly GCA_001564135.1 of Halobacteriaceae archaeon Tc-Br11_E2g27. GTDB lineage: Archaea > Halobacteriota > Halobacteria > Halobacteriales > Haloarculaceae > Halovenus. The sequence goes on from LKNH01000006.1 coordinate 8,816, forward strand.
TGGCATCGACGACGAAGTAGGTGTCTGGATATTCGGCGACGACATCCCCAATCTCTTCAACCGGGTTGCGAACGCCAGTCGAGGTCTCGTTCATGACGACACCGACAGCGTCGTATTTTCCGTTGCCCTCTTCGAGCGTCTCGCGGATATCCTCGGGTTTGACTGCTTGACCCCACTCGTACTCAATGCGGTCGACTGATTTGCCGAGCCGCTCGGCGACGTTGGCCTGTCGCTCGCTGAACGAACCGCAGGTCGCAACGAGCATGTGCTCATCGACCAGATTCAGCGTCGTTGCTTCCCAGAACTGAGTTCCAGAGGCGGTGAGAATGATGGTCTCGTTGTCCGTGCCGAGAAACTCCTTGGTATCCTCGACAATCGTCGTATAGAGGTCGGTCATTCTGTCCATGCGGTGCCCGAACATTGGCTCGGCCATCGCCTGGATGACGTCCTCTCTCACTTCCGTCGGTCCTGGCAGGTACAACCGCTTTTCCGGGTAGTCGCCGGTATACTCTCGTTTTTCGACCATGTGAATCGCTCGTATGAGAGTGTCCGACAGCAACGGTTATGCCGGTTTTGGTCTGTGCCGACAGGAGGGGTGGTGGCTCACAGGCATGTGGTTTCGAGGACCCGTAACCAGTTTTCGTGTGCAATCGCTCGCTGTTCCGACGCGCTAAATCCACGCGCGGCCAAGCCATCGAAAATCCGCGGAAGGCCGCTAACATCCCCAACACCGTTGATAATCTCCGCACCGTCGAAATCCGAGCCTAATCCGACATGGTCGACGCCGACAGTGTCTGCGACGTACTCGATATGGTCGAGCAGCGTACTCAGTGGTGTTTCCGGTTCGAATTGGCCATCTTGACGGAGTGCACTGGCAGCAAATGTGATGCCTACGAGTCCGTCAGTCTCGGCCACCGCCTCAAGCTGTTCATCAGTGAGATTTCTCGATGAGGGACAGATGTCGTGGACGCCGGTATGGGAGACAACAAGCGGGTCGGTCGAACGCTCTGTAACGTCCCAGAACCCGGCTTCGTTGAGATGTGCCAGGTCAATCATGATACCGCGCTCGTTACACGCCTCGACGAGTCGTTTCCCGGCATCGGTGAGTCCGGGACCGGTATCAGGGTGGCCTGGAAATTCAAAGGGGACCCCATGTCCGAACTGGTTTGAACGGCTCCAGACGAGTCCGAGCGAGCGGAGTCCGCGGTCGTAATACGAATCAAGATTCGAACAATCTGGTTCGATGGCTGCTGCCCCCTCGAAATGGAGTAGGCACGCGAGAGTGTCGGAATGAAAGACCTGCTGCAGTTCGTGTGACGATTCAACGAGCGTTATTCGGCCCCCGCCGACCGACAGGACGTCGTTCAATCGACCGAACAATCGCTCTGTAACCGACTGTGCGTATTCGATGTCGGGTGATGGCGGTGGCTCAAGTCTGAATCCATCGACGGTCTCTCGTCTCCGTTCCGCACGAGGCGGAGTCTCAGGTGATGGTTCGATGAAAAAAGCAAACAGACCACCACCGAATTCCCCCTCCGTCACCCGTGGATAATCGAGATGCCTATCAGGCAGTTCATCAAAAAACGCCGTTCCTGCATCCTCGTCCGGAAGCCGATAGAGACAGTCATTGTGTCCATCAAACACCGGGAGTTCTGTCTGCCGTTCCAGTGTCTTCCCAGCCATTACTTGGCGACACTATTTGAGCAACACAGTGATAAAAGCTATCTAGGTGCCGAAAAGGTAGAATCCATCGTTCAATACAAACCGAGTGCTCGCCCCCACGCTCTCGAGAATCAGAGTGGACTTTCGATACATAGTGATAACAACCAAGACAGTTGGGTGTGAAAGGCCGTTACCGTGACCGTTTCATTTTGGCTTCTCCTGGTGTTTGCGACAGTCACATCGCTGATAACGGCGTGGACACTCGGAGCAAACAGTAATTCACCCCCGTTTGCACCAGCAATCGGGGCAAACGCCATCTCAACCATGCGGGCAGCGCTACTTGTTGGCATTCTCGCAGCGGCAGGCGCAATCGCACAAGGGGGTGCAATCTCGGAAACGGTCGGAGCAGGGTTGACTGCGGGAGAGCCAATTACCCCACTTGCGGCGACGACTGGATTGCTGGTTGCCGCCTCATTTATGGGCTTTGGCGTCTACTCCGGCTATCCCGTTCCTGCTGCGTTCGCAACAACTGGTGCGATGGTTGGCGTCGGCCTCTCACTCGGCGGTGAGCCCGTGTTTGGAACGTACCAACAGATAGGGACATTCTGGATGCTTGTCCCTCCAGTGTCCGGGGGCATGGCGTTTCTCACAGCCACTATCCTGCGGCGCGATGACGTCCCGGAAACGGTCGGCGTTCCGCTCTTGGCCGGCATCGTCGGCGCTATCCTTGCGAACATTCGTCTTGGCTTGATTCCACATCCGACACGCACACAGGGGTCGGTCGCTGAGGCCGTGTCGTTTGCGGTCGGAAATCCCACAATCGTGGACATTCCTGTGGTTGTTCCTCTCGTAACGCTGTTGGTTGGGGTACTCAGTTTTCGGTTTATCCGACGGAAAACACAGCAGTCAGTCGAAAAGGGGATTCGGACCTTTCTGGTTATTCTGGGGAGCGTTGTTGCATTTTCAAGCGGCGGCAGTCAGGTTGGACTTGCGACGGGACCGCTGGAACATCTCTATGGAGTCGAGCTGGGCCTGCCGGGTATTATCCTGCTTGGACTTGGTGCCGGTGGGATTCTTGCAGGAGCCTGGATGGGTGCGCCACGTCTCCTCCAAGCAACCTCCCGCGAGTATGCCCAGCTTGGAGCGCGACGGTCGATAGCTGCACTCGTCCCCGGATTTATTATCGCACAGGTCGCTATCGCGCTCGGTATCCCAATTTCGTTTAATAACATCATCATCTCTGGGGTGATAGGAGGAGGGCTCGCCGCTGGTTCAGCCGGTGTTTCCCGCCGGAAAATTGGTGTCACCATCGGTTTCTGGCTGCTCACACTCTGCACGTCAATCGGTATCGGTTATGGGTTATATCAGGTACTTTCGATACTCTTTGGCATCCAGTGAGAGAGCGCTTTGTGACCTCACCCTACCGAACGACTGTCACACTTACTGGCGCTTCACCGACAACTGCTGTCGAAACGGTGCCCAACAGTCGCCGTGTGAGCCGTCCACTATCCCCTCCATGGCCACCCATAACGATGTGGTCGACATCAGTTTCCTCTGTATATGAAAGTATCACGTCAGCAGGAGAGCCAGTCTTAACAACGGTCTCAACATCTTGTGGTGCATTTGCTATCGCTGATTGTGCGTCGGCAAGCAACTGGGCTGTGTGTTGTGCTGTCTCCTCCTTGCGTTTCTGGTCCCGTTCAAGAACGGTTCCTTCACTCATCGCAGCTTCGAACGAAGAGCTAATCGATAACACCGTAATCTGGCAATCAAATACTGCCAGTGCGTGTTTGAGTGCCTTCTTTGCAAGCGGGGAGCCATCTAACGCGACGAGCACATGGGTCGGCTCCATACACATACTCGCTTACCAGCCAGTATAAAACGTTGGACAACCAGCCACAGATGCTGAAGGAGTTTTTATTCTTGCCCGTGTAACTACTGTACATGTTTCAGTCCCAACACCGGCATGCTCAAACACCTGTTCACGAGACAGCACTTGCCTGTCTCGAAGCCGGTATCGACGCTGCCAACCCGTCCGAGGTCATCCCCAAGCAACTCACCTATGACCCCGACGGCGACCAGTTGATGATTACAGGGGAGCTCTATGACCTGCGGGATATCGAGAATATATACGTGGTCGGCGGCGGGAACGCCGCGGGAGCGATTGCACAGGCCCTCGAAACAGTCCTCGGCGATGCTATCGATGCCGGCGCTGTCGTCACGGACGTGCCTCGCGAGACAGAAACCATCCAAACGCTCCGTGGAGACCACCCCATACCCACCGAGCGAGGTGTTAAACACACCGCAGAAATGACTGAAATTGCTGCAAATGCAGGTGAGAAAGACCTGCTTATCGCCGTCATTGGTGGGGGAGGAAGCGCACTGATGCCTGCACCTGTCGATGGTGTCACGCTTGAGGACATGCGGTCGCTCACCGACGAGCTGCTCAGAAGTGGGGCGACAATCGACGAAATCAACGCGGTCCGGAAACATCTCTCAACGCTCAAAGGCGGACAGCTCGCCCGGACGGCTGCTCCGGCACAGAGTATTAGCCTGCTCTTTAGCGACGTGGTCGGAGACGACCCGAGCGTCATTGCGAGCGGGCCAACCGTCCCAGATTCGACGACCTATGAGATGGCAATCGACGTGATAGAGCAGTATGACGTTTCAGTTTCACAATCAATTCGGTCGCATCTCGACGACGGGAACGCAGGGGAAGTCCCAGAGACACCAGGACCCGAGAGCGATATTTTTGACCACGTATCGATGCATATCCTTGCAAACGGGATGACCGCAATTGAGGCTGCAACGGAGACCGCACGAGAGCGTGGATACACCCCGCTCGTACTCTCTTCGCGGATGCGTGGCGAAGCCAGAGAGAGCGCGCTGTCCCACGTCGCAATCGCCGAGGAATGTCTGGCGTCCGGTCAACCGGTGGAACCACCAGCCGTGTTGGTTTCTGGCGGAGAGTTGACGGTGACCGTACGTGGAGATGGGACCGGCGGCCCGAATCAGGAATTTTCGGTTCGTGCTGCAAGTGAGCTTCCGGAGGGTGTTGTACTTGGAAGCGTTGATACCGATGGAATCGATGGCCCAACCGACGCCGCAGGTGCACTGGTCGATTCGGAGACCGTTAGCGAGCCGACTCGTGCAACCGATGCACTCGAGACGAATGATGTCTATCCGTTCCTCAACGAACGTGATGCGTTACTCGTGACAGGAGAGACAGGAACAAATGTCAATGACCTCCGGGTACTCGTCGTTGAAAAACCCAAGCGGTAGGCATTGCAGACAAGACAAACAACTATAGGAGCCCTTTCATTGGCTGAGAATTATCGGTACACCCTCGGGTACAGAACAGAGACACCAGCTATGAGACAAACCCGATTTAAAGACCGAACGGATGCTGGCCTGCAACTAGGGGAGGAACTGAAACGAAGTGGTATCGAGGCCGATATCGTACTAGCCATTCCTCGTGGCGGGCTGCCGCTTGGCAGGGCAGTCGCGGATGCACTCGGATGCACGCTCGATATTGTCGTTGCCAAAAAAATCGGTGCACCCAACAATCCGGAATTCGCAATTGGGGCTGTCGCAAGCGATGGAACCGTCTGGCGAAATACCGATGCGATGTGGTGGGCCGGTACTGAAGGCGATTACTTCGAAAACGAGCGAGAGCGAAAGCAACACCAGGCACAGAAAACCGAACTGGAGTATCGCGGTGAGAGCAAGGAGCCCAAAATCGAGGGCAAGACGGTCGTTGTCGTAGACGATGGCGTTGCGACAGGGTCAACCACCAGAGCCTGTTTGCAGAAACTCAGAGCGGAAAATCCTGACCGCCTCGTGCTTGCGGTACCAGTCGGGCCGCCCCGGACCATTGCCCAACTGAGAGCGATGGTTGATGACCTCATCTGTCTCCTCACTCCCGACGATTTCGGCGCAGTTGGACAGTATTACGACCGATTCGACCAGGTGTCAGATTCGGAAGCGAGAACGTTTCTTGAGCCAGCGAACTGAATCAGTTATCGTGTTTGTTTTGAAAAAGCGAGGCTAGCCACGGGCAAACTGTTGGCCCGAGAGGTGCTCAATTTCGAGTTCGTACGGAGTCACTGTTGCAGCGTCGGTCACCGACCGCCAACCCATCGGAGTGGGGACCTCTGCGGTCCGTTTTGCAAGCGTTGCGAAGGCAGTTTCCGCCTCAGCATATGGGATTTCGACAAGTTTCCCCTCCACAACTACACTTCGCCATTTCGCACCTGGTTCCGTCTCTTCGTACACGGTGAGACAGACGTTTGGATTATGTGTCAACGAACGACTTTTCCGTGAACCATCGGCTTCGGACAGTTGGAGAACTAACCGCTGATTGTCCTGCTCGTAGCCGAATGCAACCGGAATTGCGTACGGTCCAGGCCCACCATCAAGTGCTAAAACTCCGACGCCGTTATCATGCAGGATAGTCCGTATCTCGTCGGTATCAAGTGTCTCCATTACCGGCCAGTTTCGGTTGCAACCATAATCATACTGACGCTTGTTTGCCTTGCCAAGCAAGATGGCATGTCATTTTCACCCTTCAGGAATTGTGATGACGTTTTTGAGAGTTCCTTTCGGAAAAGACGGTATGGGAGCCGACGGGACAGAGACATTCATCGAGTGGGATGAAAAGCGGTATAGCACGGAGATTGAGCGGTTTGATGAACAACACAAGCGGCTGTTTACCCTTCTCAATGACCTCTATATAGCAATGGAGGAAGGGCGGTCCGAACAGCGGGTCGGAGATATTCTCCGTGAACTCGAGCGTTATACCGAATACCACTTCGGTGATGAAGAAGAGTTTATGCAGGATTGTGGGTTCGCTATGGACTGTGCAGACTGTTTTTTCAATCATCGGGAAATGCACGAAGAGTTTGCAGCGAAGGTAAAGGAGCTTCGCCAAAAGCACGAAGAAGGCGAATATATCACGATGGAGATGCTGATGTTCGCCCGCGATTGGCTTGACTCTCACATCGCCGGTCTTGACCAGGACCAGTCATACGGCGATTATTATGCTGACTCTGTCCCTGACGATTACCAGTATTCACCGGGAGCGCTCAGAGCGGACCGAGACATTCCTTCTAAGGCGGTTCCAGAGGCCGAAACAACGGACGAAACCCAGGAAGAACCCGTCAGACTGGGAACGACGACCTACGAGGGCCACCCAGTCGAACTACCCGAGGAGACGTTGGCAACATGGTTCGAACAAACCGTCGCCGGCCATACCGACCGCGACGCAGCACTAATCCGCAAGGATGAGACGTTCGAATCACTCTCGTACGAAGAGCTCAGAGACCGAGCACAGGCTGTTGCGGGCGGCCTGCTTGAACAAGAACTCGAACCAGGTGACCGGGTGGCACTCCACGCCAACTCAGGACTTAACTGGTCGGTGCTTGACCTCGCCTGTGCATATGCCGGGCTGGTATCAGTTCCACTGGCGACGATGCACAGCGAAGAGCGTACACGAGCGATTCTCAAAGATGCCGACGTCTCACTACTCGTTACCGACTCTGTCGCACCCGACGGTGTCCCCTCCACCGTTGCTGTCTGTCAGTATGACAATCTCTCGCGTGCCAAACCGGACGAATACCCCGGTTTGGAGATGGACCCAGACGAGATTGCGACAATCGTCTACCGGGTCGACCGGGAACCTGACGCTGATGGTTGTCTGCTCACCCACCGGAACCTTCGTGCCGCTATTGCGAGTCTTGCAGAAACGTTCCCAATCTCTGCAGGCGGCGTTGGAACGTGTATGCTCCCGCTTGCGCATAGTTACCAGCGTGTGATGACCTACTATCTCTGGGAACGCGGTGGGGCTGTTGCATATCTGGATGCCGAAACCGTGCTTGCCGATTTGCCAGCAGTCAACCCAACCGTCCTTGTTGGTGTTCCACGGCTATACGAAAAGCTTCAGGATGCATTTCAGGAGCGTCAGAGCGAACGAGGTGGGCTCCGACAACGGTTCGCGAGTGGTCTGGCAAGTGCCGTCGGTGCACATAAGAACACGGGAGAGTCGATGTCGACGACACTCTCGCTCAAACACCGATTGGCGGGCAAGCCCGCGTTTTCGGCGCTCCGAGAAGAACTTGGTATCGATGAACTCGATTACGCATTCACCAGTACCACCGCAACCGAGACAGACCTTCATGAGTTCTTCCTCGGCATTGGCATCCAACTGACCGAACTATATGGGACAACCGAACTGACGGGGATTGCGACTGCGAACGTCCAGTGTTCCTATCCCGCTGAGACCGTCGGCCGTCCGCTTCCGGGGATAACACTTGCGCTGGCGGAAGACGGCGAGATACTTGTGCGTGGCCCGACAGTCGCTTCCGGCTATGCAAGCGGTAGCACAAACTGGCAAACACGATATCGCGATGGATGGCTCCATACCGGTGACAGTGGTCGCATTACTGGCGACGGCACCCTTGAGGTCCTTGAATCAAACTGACTCGGTCTTTGGTTAAAGAAGGAAACGAGAACTGCTATCGGCTTCGTTCGCTCATTCGAGTTGGTGATAATCGAGTTCGTATCCGGCGTCGAGTGCTTTTTGAACGGCTTCGCTCGGTGCCTCGGGCGTAGCAGTCGACAAATTCGGCGACCCGATGCTCCCTCTCTGAAAGAGGATATTTCGCTGCCACTCAGCCTCTGTCTCCGGATAGTCTGTCCGGAAGTGTGCGCCGCGGGACTCTGGCCGTTCACGCGCACTGCGCAAGATACTGTCCGCAACAATCAGCGCAAAGCCGAGGTTGAGTGCAAATTCGTAAGAGCGGCTTTGCTCGTCCCCAACGGCGAGGTCAGCAGCCTGTGTGCGGATAGTATCGATGCGTCTGAGACCAGCTTCGAACCCGGCCTCGTCACGTAGAATCCCTGTCTGTTCCCAGAGCAGCGACCGAACCATCTTGAGTAACGCTTCAGGGTCGTTCTCGCCGTCACTGTTTGCAAGTGTTACAAGATCGCGAAGATGCAGTTCGGCCCGTTGAGACAGTGTCCCGTCGTCAGGCCGGTCGACCTGGGCCTGTAACCGGTCCGCAACCGCTTCACCTACTACCTGGCCATATGCGACCGTTTCAGCGAGGGAGTTCCCGCCAAGCCGGTTCGCACCGTGAACACCTGCCATTGTCTCTCCGATAGCATACAATCCAGCTATCGCTGTCTCGCCATTGTCATCGACGTGGACGCCACCCATGCCGTAGTGTGCGGTCGGTGCGACTTCCACGGGTTCTTCGGCCATATCGACGCCCAGTTCAGCAAATCGCTCGTACATCCGTGGGAGCCGGGCCTCAATGAACGAGCGGTCTCGGTGTGAGATGTCAAGGAAGACGCCGCCGTGTTCAGTACCGCGACCCTCCGCGATTTCCTTGGCTATCGCCCGGGCAACTACGTCACGGGCGTCAAGTTCCATCTGGTCGGGCGAGTATCGCTCCATGAACCGCTCACCCTCGGCGTTAAACAGTTGTCCGCCCTCGCCGCGAACAGCTTCGGTCACAAGTCGTCCGTCCCACAACTCGCCGTATCGGTCGCCGACCATGCCGGTCGGGTGGAACTGAACGAACTCCATGTCCATCAGCGTTGCTCCGGCCTGATAGGCCAGTGCTGGACCGTCACCAGTGTTCTCGTCGTCGCGCGAAGAATGGCGACGATACAAACTGGTGTATCCACCGGCTGCGAGAATGACTACCTCGGCGTCAAAGACGACGAACTCGCCAGTATCAAGGTCAGTTCCGACGGCCCCCAGCACGCGGTCGCCGTCGGTGATGAGCCGGGAAATAAAGACGTTCTCGCGGTAGGGAATCGACCGGTCCTGCGCTTGGCTGACAAGCGTGTTGAGAATTGCTTCTCCAGTGTAATCACCTGCAAACGCCGTGCGACGGAACGATTGTGCGCCGAAATACCGCTGGTCGATGTCGCCGTCTGGCGTCCGGCTAAAGGACATTCCCCACTCGTCTAACTCGCGGAGCAGTCCCGGCATGCGCTTTGTCACCGTCTCAACTTTTCCCGGGTCGTTGATGTGGTGGCCCTCGTTGAGTGTGTCGGCGGCGTGGACTGTCCAATCATCCTCCGGGTCGAGCGTTCCCAGCGCTCCGTTGATGCCGCCCCGAGCCCACGTCGTATGAGCGTCACCGTGACCCCGCTTGCCAATGACCAACAGGTCATCCGGGTCGATACCTTGCTCGACAAGTTCGATAGCCGCTCGTGCCCCAGCAGCACCGGCACCGATGACCAGTACACGCCGCTCTATGGTTTCGTATTCGGGCACGTCTGCCGACAGAGACGACTCTGGGGTTGCTGTCTGTTTCACATCAATCTATAGGGTCTCTACAGTATTAAGTTGCCCGAGAAAGGACATATTTTGGCGCCAATAATCCCGGAACGGAAACGGACACAGAGACCTGTTTGCGTACTTGGTGAAACAATCCAGACGACTCAGGGAAACGATTCATCACGCTGCCCGTACGTTTGTATTCTTGTCGTGCTTCAATTGATACAATGGAGCCCACTGAAAAAGAGAATCACAATCCACCCGATATCGTCCTCTACGGTGGAAAGGGCGGTGTTGGCAAAACGACCTGTGCAGCAGCACATGCAGTTGGCCTCTCGGAGCGAGATGCCAGCACGAAGGTCCTCGTGGTCTCGACTGACCCCGCGCACTCTCTCGGCGATGTGTTTGAGCGAAACCTCGGCGACGAACCAACCGCACTGACAGACTCGCTCGCTGCAGTCGAAGTTGGCTCCCAACGGGGGCAAGAGGCATATCGAATGGTCGTTGAAACCCTTGTCGACGAGTTTAGGAGTGCCGGATTACGGGTCGGTGAGGATGAACTCGAACGTCTCTTCGAGGCTGGCCTCATTCCTGGCGGTGATGAGGTGGCTGCACTCGAGTATATTGCTCGCTACACCGACAGTGAATACGAGACAGTCATCTTTGATACGGCCCCCACCGGCCATACGCTTCGCTTGCTTGACCTTCCCGAAGTCCTTGGCGAGACGTTCGCTGTCGCTAGCGAGATACAGCAGCGTGTTCGGCGGGTGGCCAAAACAGCGCGGAGCATGGTATTCGGACCAGAAGCCTACTGGGAGACGCGTGATGACTCCGAGGAACTGACATCGCTTCGTGACCGGATAGCCACTGTCGATTCGCTGCTCCATGACCCGTCACGTACTCACTTTCGTGTTGTTCTCACGCCCGAGCGAATGTCAATTGCCGAAACCGAACGCCTTGTTTCTAGGCTCAAAACTGCAAACGTGCCAGTTGATTCACTCGTCGTGAATCGTCTGTTCGAAAACGACCAGGCGTGTTCATGTGAGCGCTGTTGCGCTGACGCTGAACGCCACGAAAAACGGTTACAAGAGATACAACGGAGATTCAATCTACCGGTACGCGTCGTTCCGGAACTCGACACTGAGGCACAGGGCGCATTATCAGCAATCGGTCCGACGCTGCTAGCAGTTGGTGACTCTCGGTGAGGCGAATCGTTCGAGAACGTTTGTTACTGTGGAAGCCAACAAGATAGCATGAGTGAACAGCCTGAAACGCAGTACGAGCAAGCGGTCGCTGCGGTTGCTGACCGTGAGTATACCGCAGCGGGGAATGCCTATGCACGGGCAGGATGGAAACTGCTGGCAGCGCCACACCACGCTCAGGACCCATTCGATGCGGATGAAAAAGGTTGGGTTGGAAAGGGAATGCAACGGCTGCTGACCAGCGCAATTTGCTACCGGGTTGCTGGTCAAAGAGAGCGTGCGACTCACCGGAGCACCGAGGTTGGCGCAGTTGCAGCAGATTTCCAGAGTATACTCACCAATCCTGTCCAGCAAGCCTGTTGTAAGGAAATACGCGCAGATGCCACGCTCGTTGGGGGGTTGGGTGACGCGACCGAAGCCTACAATGACACAGCAGACGCATATCGCGAGGCTGGCGAAACGATTGATGACCCACAGTACTGGAGTACGACACCGCTTTTCCAGGCCGCTGCAACGCCGTTGCAGCAGGTCGCACGCAGCACAGCTAACGGGGAGATTGCCGTCTCATGGGAAGACCTCCACGGAGCCGACCCGACAGCGCCTGGACGATTTCTCGCTCACAGGGCCACGTTCAAACGCCAGCGATTTGCCTCGCTACTGGATTCCGTCATCGAAGAGGGATATCTCGCCGCCCCTCGTGGAACAACAGCGTACAATAACGCAACGTATCGGTGTCCTGCCTGTGAGTCGAGTGATGTGAATTGGGTTGGCAACAGTATCCTCTGTCTGCGCTGTTCGACGGCTCTCAAAAAACAAACCTAATCCTCGAATCAAAAGAGCCAGTGAAAGATGGAGTCGCAGCCATATTACTGAACGTAAGCTTTTAAATCATCTCGCCGCCCCGAAGTGGCGAGTAAGTGTACGAAGTTACGTCCGGCAGTATCAGTATGGCGGTCGCTGGGCCTGAATAACCGACGCGAGATGCTGCGTTTCTTCGGCAATGAGTTCGGTCATATCGTCAGCGGAGATGATTCCCACCAGTTCGTTGTTTTCGTTACAAACTGGCAATCGTCGGACGCCATGTTCGCTCATCGTCTGTGCGGCCTGGTAGAACCCATCCTCCGGATTGAGTTGACAGAGGTCGGTTGACATCACATCCGATGAGGTCATCGAAGCTGGGTCAACATCTTCCGCTAACACACGAGTCATCAAATCGCGGTCCGTCACAATTCCCTGTGGACGAGCACCGTCAGTAATCACGATGCTTCCGACGCTTTCGGCTTGCATCTGCTGGGCGAGTTCCCGTACTGAGGTATCCGGCGTGGCTGTCACAACGTCGTCGCGTGCGAGGTCTTGTATTGGCATAGGGACACCATCAAAACCGTCACCGAGAACGGGCATACCATGTGTGTCGGTTCGCGTTCGCTGAGATTAGCGTCCGGGTTTCAGACATTATCGGTAAATAGCTATGGGTGGCAACCGAGTTTCGTTGGGTTGGTCACCCCACCCCGAGGAGGGCAGCGTGTTAGTCCGACGGCTATTCCCGAAGTAAATCCTCATTCGTAGTTGGTTTACTCACCGATTGTCCGGCGAACGAGAGACGAATCCGAGATGCGAGAGTATTCAGCAACTGCAACGAACGCAACTGCCCAGAGGATAGCCAGAGCGCCCCAGACCACGCCTGCTGAGCTGGATTGCATCGGGAATGCTATTGACAACACGCCGTAGTAGGCCATTGGTGCACCTGCAAACCAGGCAGCGAGTCGCCAGCCGCGAAATCCGACGGCAGCAGCAAGACCGTATGCAAGCGGTGCAACGGCAAGCGCAACCATCATCACGTAGTGTCCATCGAGCGCGTGAGGGTCGACAGTACTGGTTGTCAAACTCAACTGTGTCGCGATGAAAGTACCCAACGGAACTGCTGCGACGGCCACCAGCGCCAGTAGTGCTGGGCTGTATGAGTTGCTGCGTCGAAGGACCTGACGGCCTGCAGGGTGTGCAATCAGTGCAATGCTGGTGAGGAGGAAGAACGGAATGACTTCCTCCGGGCGTCCAACGCCATACCAGATGGTCCCAGCCGTAGCGACGAGAATGATGACGAATGCACCCCACATCGCTGCGACGCGTTGGGTTGGTCGAATGGCCTGAACGAATAGTCCGAGCAAGAACACCGCAACGACGGTGGCAATACCCATGATGTGCAGGCGATGAATGCCAAGCTCTGCAGCACCTTCAGCAGTCCAGCCGGTAAGAAGGGTGGCGAATAACTCCGGGAGAAAGACTACTGCCATCACGCCAGCCAAGAGGAGCGAGAGGTAGAATATACCGCCCCGAGCTTTCAACGCGAAAGCGCGCCGTTTCCCTGGCTCTTCAAATGTCTGTTCCACATCAACGACACTGGTGTCGGTAGTTGTCTGCATGATACAAGAGAGTGTACGTCATGTGATATCATAACATAGTCTGTATGGTTGCTATTCCGATACTCTGGTATTGTCACGGATTGTCGAAGATACGTAGAATGGAAACGTCGTTCGATACCGACAGATTACAGGTTGGTCTTGAAGCGTACGACGTGCCGTGTGGCGCGTTCACGCGAAACAAAACCATAATTCGGTATCCTCGGTACTCATAAGCCAGAGTCTATCCATTGAGGACGGGTTGACTTGGGATACGCTTGGCTGAACCGACGGTAGGCCAGCAACTCACTGATTCAGTGATAACGAGAAAACCCGTACACGTGAGGTCGTTGGGTCGGCTTATTCATCGACCGTAATTACCGAATGTATCGGGGCGATACCGAGTTTCAGCGAAAGAGAACTTACTACAAATAGCCACTGTATAGCTAATCAATCGCTCTACGTACGTCCGATACGATGTCTAAAGAACCGAGTAAATCGTCCGTAGACACACATATGTATCGACGCCGAACAGTAATGGGGGGACTTGCAACGGGTGCTGGGCTGACTGTCCTTGGCTCCGAAGCCAGCAACAAGGCGCTCGCACAATCTGATGAGGAAGCCGAAGACTGGCCCCCAGAAGATAGCTCGGAAGCGCACGTCGCTGTCATGTCGGGATTCCAGGCAGATGTCGACACCGATGCAGGAGGTTGCGCACACGCGATGCCGGGCGAACCGGGAACGCTCATGGTCGACCTCGTGCTCGAAGATATCGAGTGTGTTACACAGGCCCATATCCACGAAGGCGAACGAGGGGAAGATGGACCCGTTGTGGCACCGCTTCTCGAATATACCGAGGAAGTCGATGGGAGCGGGAGCGGCGATCCGCTTACCACCCGACCGAACACCCCACTGATTGAGGGGACGGTCGTCGACGACCCTGAGCTCGTCGAAGCCATCCTGGACGAGCCGGAAGCCTACTATATCAATGTCCACACAGTCCATAACCCGGACGGGGAAATTCGCGGACAGCTCCGCGGATTCGACTTCGGCCAGGAGACCGAACTGGAACCGGTACCAGCGGAGTTCACTGTCTCAGCACTTGACCCTGAACAGGCCGAAGTAGTCCGCGGTGAGCAGATAACCATCAGTGCACGGGTTCGAAACGTTGGCGATATCACCGAGACCCAGACTGTCGAATTACGTATCGACGACGAGGTCATCGCAGAGCGTGAACTGGAGCTCGCCTGCCGTTCCTCGACGAGAGTGACGTTCGAGGATATCGACACTGACGAGCTTGAACCAGGCGAGTACGAACATGGAATATTCACCGAAGACGATTCGGAGACCGGGACGCTCACCATCCTGCGGCCAGCGGAGTTCACAGTCTCCGAGTTGGACCCGGTGGATGTGACCGTCACCCGCGGAGACCTGATTGATGTCTCCGCAGCAATCGAAAACGTTGGCGACGTTTCCGATACACAGATTGTTGATTTCCGGATTGATGACGATGCTGTCACAGAACAGGAACTTGAACTCGACGGAGGTGAGTCGGCACAGGTTACCTTCGAGGAGATTGACACGGGCGAACTCGAACCCGGTGAGTACGAACACGGCATCTTTACCGAAGACGACTCCGCAACGGGGATATTGACGGTAGAAGAGCCCGAGGAGGCCAATTTTGAGGTTACTGAACTTGAACCGGAGGCACTGACCGTTACCGAAGGAGAGCAGTTCGACCTCTCTGCAACCATCGAAAACGTTGGCGAGATGGTCGGCACGCAGACAGTCGAACTCAGCCTCGCCGACGAAATCATCAACGAGCAAGAGCTGGAGCTCGATGGCGGAGAAGCAGCAACGATTGAATACGAAGAGATTGAAACTGACACGCTCGACCCCGGCGAGTAAGAGTACATTGTCTCCACCGATGACGACTCCGCAACGGGGATATTGACCGTCGAAGCGCTAGAGGATGACGAGGAGGA
>LKNH01000147.1 GCA_001564135.1 Halobacteriaceae archaeon Tc-Br11_E2g27
AGGGTGGTCAGTACTACGACGATGACCCACCAAAGGATGGCCTCGCAATTGCGCGCCAAATTGGCCACGTCATGTATCTCTCGAAGGAGTCGATGGACAAGAAGTTCGGGCGGCGAGCAGCGGGCCGTGACGCGGTACGTTCGTTCCCGACTGACCCCGCCGCTGGTTTTTTCCCGTACCGCGATGTCGAATCCTATCTCGACTATCAGGCGACCAACTTCGTCGAGCGGTTCGACGCCAATTCGTATCTCTATCTCACCCGTGCGATGGATAACTACGACCTTGCGTCAGGATTTGAAAGCGATGCCGACGCGCTCGCTGCCTTCGATGGCGAAGCGCTTGTGATGTCATTTACCGCAGACTGGCATTTCACTGTTGGCCAGGCGGAATCACTCGCTGATTCGATGCGAACAGCAGACATCGACGTTTCTCACCACGTCATCGAGTCCGACCACGGCCACGATGCGTTTCTAGTCGAACCGGAAAACGTCGGCCCACCGCTTTCAGACTTTCTTGCTGATGGGACTGCTGGAAGCGCGGTGACGGATACGGACGAGGAGTTCGAACCGGAAGACCAGTTCGCACCGGTCCACACCAGCCTCTTTTCCGATTGAAATTTGGCAAGGACCACTTCGCCGTCCCAGTGTCTTTTTGGCCGCTGGGCGTGACGTATTCCGTGATGGTCGACTGGCGTCGGTATACCGGAACACAGCGAGTGCAGCTAGCGTGGTCAGCTATTGTCTTTTTAGTGCTTGCTGCTATCGTTAGCGGATTCATTCCAATTCCGACGGAGGCAGGGGTTATTGCGGCGAGCATAAGCTGGTTTGTGGGGTTAGTCACGATTGGGTTACTTGACCGTCGACAGTGGAAGACGCTCGTTCAACGAAGTTCGTTCGAACCGGCCGCACCGACGCGCGAAATTGACCTGGAATGGCTCCTTGGTGACCGGTCCGTCTACGCGGAGGCAACCGTCCCGAGCGTGTTTGCACAGACTCATCTCGTCGTCTCGACGCCTGTTTCGGATGTGGATGCCTCGTTCACTGTCACGCTCACGTATGTTGGGGAGGGTGGAACAGCGACAGGAGTACAGACCGGTGTTGACTCGCTTGATGCGGCCTTTCAGATTGACGGGCGGGAAGAAAACGTCGGACAGATTCTGTCCCGTGACGTCGCAACTGAGCTTCTTTCGGTTAACACGCCAGGTACTTTTACAGTGACTGGTGATGCTGTTCGATACACAATACCGTTTACCAGAATCTCTCCAGGAGAACTCGAAGCCATTTCGGAAGCAGTTGTCGCAATTGCTCGACGGGTTGAGACGGTTGGAGGCTAATACTACCGGACGTAAGCGTTTAAACAATCTCGCCACCCCGGGGTGGAGAGTACGTTTACGAAGTTACGTCCGGTAGTATCACATCCCGAGCGTTCAGAGGATTCGGTCGCTGCGGTGGCAGAGAACGCTGATGGTTAATTTGTTGGTGAAAGCGACACAAATTCCAACTCTCGCTCGGCGAGCAGTTCGCTTGCACGGTCGGTGACGGATGGTGCAACAAGTATGCCACGAACGCGTGTCTCTGCGTGCAGTTCGCGTTCGAGTGCTTCGACGTAGCGGTTCAGCTGGCTGACGGCATCCGGTCCAACGCGACGACGTTTGAGTTCGATGACGACGGCGTTTTCGTCGCTGTCAGTCCCATAAATATCAACTGCGCCGGCGGTAGTGTCTCGTTCCGTTGAGAGTGGCTCGAAACCTGATTCTATCAGCGATGGTTCTTCGAGAATCTGGCCACGGAGGTCATCCTCCGTCCCATGAAGATGCAACTCTTCGGTGTCAGTCGCTTCAAAAGCAGTTGCCTGTGTCACGCGCTCGAAACTGATAATGAGTTCCTCATCGGGGTTTTCCCGGTAACTTTCGACAACCAGGAGTCCCTCGCGTCTCGTAATCTCGTGGGTACAGCCGGGTGGTTGCCAGTTCACCGGCTGGTGTCCTTCATCAGTATGGACGAGTACCGTCCCGTCGGGTTTGAGAACCACGAGTCGGTCGCCAAACCCAAGGGTGCTTGCTGCTCGTCCATCGTAGTCCACGCGACAGCGGCCAAACAGCGTCATCAACAAGCCGCGTTTCGTGCCCGACTCGACGAGCGTCTTGACTTCCTCGTGTGTCGGCGAACTGATAGCCTGTATCCCCTCTGCAGTCACGGCCCAGTCTTTTGTGGCTATCTACTAAACGGC
The DNA here is from genome assembly GCA_001564135.1 of Halobacteriaceae archaeon Tc-Br11_E2g27. Taxonomy (GTDB): domain Archaea; phylum Halobacteriota; class Halobacteria; order Halobacteriales; family Haloarculaceae; genus Halovenus. The sequence goes on from LKNH01000147.1 coordinate 2,230, forward strand.
GGTGTTTTTGTTGCAGATACACTCCGGTCTGGAAAGCCGAGCAGGAGCAACGTTGCAACTAATCGCTCTGCACGCCGTTCGGTCAGCAAGTCAGCGCTCATGAACTCATACAGCAAAGCTTTGTGCTGTCGAATGACACGACGGAACAGCCGATGTTCGTCGAGTGATTTCACACGAACGAGGGTTCCGTCTCCGGGTGGACAGGTCGGTGAAAGTCCGTGCCAGACTGGTTGGTAGACGAAAATGCCCGCCAGCGTGACAAGATAGACGACGTCGTACGCCAGATAGTCGACAACCTCCTGTATTGCTTGCCCGCGGACCGTTCGGTGGTGCTCCCAGCGTACGTCGTGACAACTGTCACGCAACGCCAGCACCGTTTCGTCTGGACAGGTTTTTTCATGTTCGCTGTTCTCGAAGAGAGATTCGAGGACAGCATCTGACCCACCCCACTGTGCCGTGTACTGTTCAATCACGCCCGGCCGCTCACAGACGAGTGCAACTGCTCGTTCACCCACAGCAACCACTCCCAGTACGGATAGCCATCGCAGTAGGCTGGTTCGTTACCGGATAAAAATTGTCGGCTTGACTGCCTAGGGCAATTCGGTGTCGAGCAGTTGGTTAGGCAGGATTACCACGTTTCCCGAACAGCATATCGATGAGTTTGATGAGCGCGATAATTGGCAGCAGTGGAATCAGGATAATTGCCATCCCAAGGAACATGAGCCAGGCAAAAATACTCATGCCGCCTTTGCTTTCTCCCGGTCGAACGATGGAGACGCTCTCGGTCACGATAGCGACCGTTTCGCTTGCGCTGTCGTCAGCCGTCTCAAAGCCAATGGTGACATCCGATGGGCCGCTGTCGCCTGCCTCGTGTGTGTATTCAACATGTTCCTCTTCGCCGCCCGCGAGTGAGACCTCCTGCGTTTGTACAACATCGTCATTCACCGTAATCTCGAGAGTCGTTGTGCCCTCCAGTGTCCCAGTGTTTGTGATAACCGCGGAGACAGTCATGGAACCACCCTCCGGTACGTGCTCCGGAGCCCGCTCGATATCAACCTCGAACTCAGCCGGTGCGTCCTCAACTGTGACTGTCTCGGAGACTGACTCTTCGTCGGCCTCGACGGTCAGTTCGGCCTCACCGACGTCGCTTCCTTCTGGTGTCCACGTGAGTTCAGCCGTTTCCTCCGCACCGGCTTCGAGTTCGACATCAGTCGAATCAAGTTCTTCTCCATCCGCCCCGATGAGCGTGACGGTTCCCTCACCTTCCTCGCCACGGTTGCTGACAGTGACCGTTACTGTCAGTTCGTCACCGGCTTTGACGGGCGCGTTAGTCTCTGCAATCACGGCCGAAAGTGTCGGTTCCTGGTCACTCATTATCCGGGTGTACGAAGACACCGGCAAAATAGATTCTCATCCACGAATGGCGCAGGTCGGCTGCCGACAAGCCCGCATGCTTAAGGTCTTTCCAACCTCTCATCTTGATACATGCAGTACTCGCTGGCAATCGAGGACACCCCGGAAACGATTCCTGCCGGTAGTGGCCTTCTCTTGTTACATCCGAGCACGGGCGAAACCGACCGCATCGATACGCAGTTTCTGAAAACAGATACCGACCGCTTGCTGGTCATCTCAACGCGAACGACCGCACGCGAGGTGAAACAGAAACTCGAACATTACGAGGTTGATGAGTCCCGCGCGACTATTTTGGATACGCTGTCAATCGAACGTGGCTACACCCGCAGACAGCATGATGATGTGCGCTATATCCCGCGACCAGAGGACTTTGAAAGTCTCGTCGAAGAGACTGAGATGTTTCTTACCGACCACGAAGGGAAACGCCGAATTAGTCTCGACTCCCTAACGGAGATGATTTACTTTGCCGATGAGGACCGAACGAAGTCGGCGGTCGAAGAGATTCTTGCGTTGCTTGCCGAGCATGAGGCTGTTGGCCTCTTCCATCTGGCCTCCGGTGTTCACGACGATGTGGTTGTCGAGGAGTTCAAATCGATGTTTGATGGTGTTATCGAACTCTCCGAGGACGGAACTGTTTCAGCATCGTTCTGAAACGAAAAATACCGCTTTGGTTATCTATCCAGTACGGAAGTGAAGCCCGGTGTGAAATATTTGGTAGATATCACCAACCATTAAGATGGACCACACGAACTATCAAGATGTATGCCGGAATGTCAGAACTGCGGTGCATTTGTGACGGCTGATTACGCACGTGTTTTCACACCGAACGGAATTGACCAACCGCGGGTCTGCCCGCAGTGCGAAGACAAGATTCGTGATGGGGCGGACGTGAGACAGGCACGTTCTACCCGTCGTGGGTAGCCAAAACTCGGATTAATCGGATACCGCTGCTTCTGGTTCAGCGCTATCTCCTTGAATCTCATAGAGGTTTTGCCGGGCGTCCGCAAAGTAAACATCCTCGGTAACGACCCCAATATCGTCGAGGCGTTCGAGCGCATACCGAACAGTGCGGGCCGAAAGCATCGACTCTTCGACAATCCCTTTCTGTGTGAGCGGGCCGTTATACTCGAGAACCTTGTAGACGAGTTTCGCGCTCGGCGGTAGGTCCGCGATTTCCTCCCCGTCGGTTTCTGTCATCAGGTCAGTGTAATGAACGCTGGCTGTATAAATATTGAGGGATTGGCCCGTAGGCGTTGATAAGAATACGTTCGAGTGGTTGGGAACTGTGCCTGTTGTCAAGACTGGAGTTTCTTGTTCGAGGTGTAGGTCCCGTATGCGGCCCACAGCCAGAACAGGAACAAAATCACGACACCAGCGATGACGCCGGGCATGGCATCAGCCTGCGCAACAGTTGGTTGTGTACCGGTCGCGATGATGACAACCGTTGCGCCAATGATTGCTAGAGGCAGGCCAACGATGAGGAAAATCGGCGTTGCAATGAGTGTGTTGACGAGCGGACTGCGCGTTTTGTTGATTTGCGCGTCGATTTTGTCGATTACGCCTTGGAGCATGTGATTATCTCATCTCTCGATGCTCGGAAATATAGACCTGTCGGAAGCTTCCACCGAACGGGAACCATAGCATCCGTCAAAAGACTGCTCTGTTATACCGGTCGACGGAAGCTGTGATAGATTCGTCACCACCCGTCCTGCGTGAGAACTCTCAATTGTTCCGTCGACCGGTATAGTATCAAACGCTCCCGATGAGGGGTCGGAATTCAGCGTCAGAGAGCGGAATGGTCCAATGCAGTTCAAGCAAATTCCCTTCCTGATTCCGGTCGACAGCATCAGTCGAATCAATACCGGAGAAAATCGGGTCGGTCTCGATGAACGGTTCAACTGCATCTGCTGCGTCGCTTGCTTCTGATTCGTCGGTGAAAATTTCCAACCGATTGAGTCGAAGTTCGTCATCGTCGACAGTGTTGCTGAATCCACGTCCGACTGAACCGAGAAAGTTTCCTGACGCAGGGTCGTCGAAAGAAACCTCGGGAGTCCCACGGACGCGGTAATTGTACTCCGTGTACAGTTCATCTAGAAGAGTTCTGACAGCAGTATCGACCTGAACGTTGTGGTATCGTCTACGGTTCCCGGCCTCAGCATCGATAATCGCCTCGACTCCATCACGGGCAGTTCGGTCGCCAGCCACCGAATCTGCACCTCCATCAAGCGCAACAGCAACGAAAGTACCGTCCGCAAGCGCCCAGACGCTTTCCGTATCGGGGTCGGCATATATTTCATAGCCCTCATATTCTTCTGTGGGCTCGTAGCCCGTCGCCTCAAGCGTCTCACTCAACTCGCTCGTATCAAGGGCATGTTCGGCGATATCTACTTCAATACCACCGTTGCGAAGAAGCATGAGTCGGTCGACATCCTCCGGCTCTGGGTCTGCAGTTTGCCAGTCAAGAAACTGCTGGTATTCCTGCCACGTACCGTCCGATAGTTCGTCCCGGTGCTCGTTGAGGTTTGCAGGACGAGTCGCAAACGTCTGATAATGGTCGAGTTCATCCCCTAGCTCTGCCGGGTCGACCAACCAGCGAAATCGGGTGTCGTCGGCGCGTGGTGCCCCAACACAGCCTGAAAGTCCAGCAACAGAGAGTGCGCCGGCACCGAGTCCGGCTTTCAAAAACGCTCGTCGTTCCATGTCGCTAGCAACTGGCGGACGTGATAAGTAATTTCTGACCGCGCAGGAAGTCGATGACTTGCCAGAACGTTACTCGTCGGGGTC
>LKNH01000148.1 GCA_001564135.1 Halobacteriaceae archaeon Tc-Br11_E2g27
CCAGTAAAATCGGTCGGAGTCCTCGACTGTATTGAGACTTAACGATGTTATCGGTTCTCCATCATCCGCACGTAGTACACTTTCTTCGGCGTCGCTATATCGGAGCGTTAGTTCGGTATCATCAGGCAACTCCTCAGCGACTGCAATCGCAATCGTCTGGTCGTCGTCGGTCGCGGTGACCTCTTCGATTGCCACGGAAGTGTTAGCATCCATCGAGGCAACGCCGACAGAGAGGCCGGCAAACAACACCACGAACGAGAGTACGCTGAGGATGACGATACCGAGAATCGCAAGGCCAGATGTGACACCGAGAAGTCGTGCAGTGCTTTCGTCACGGTTTCGTGCACTGTCTGGAAGGGCATTCGCCCACCAGGAATCGGTCGACTGCGTATCGTCTGTTCCCGGGTCGGTATGTCCTTTTGGTGGCTCCCCTGCCCATCCGTCCATTTCATCCCATGATTCCCCCGGCCACTCATCATCTTGATGTGGGATGTACTCACGGTCGTCCGATGTCTCGTCTCTTGAGGGCTCACTGTCTCTTTGAGTTCTCTCAACGGAATCTTGTCTTCGCTCCCGTTGACCTCGTTGTTCGCCCTTTCGGTTTGGTTCCCCACAGTGACGGCAGAAGTTGGCTGTACGTTTGATACGCTCGCCACAGGACGGGCAGAATATCTCGTCTCCGGGACCACTCATTGTCATCCCGTTGGTGTTAGTGAAAAAAGAGTGTTTGTTTCTATTGTTGCCTGAACTGCTCTGGAACGGCACCGAGTTTTTATTATTGCACCCCAATAGATATCTGTGCCTCCGTTTGACGCAGTGCTCTTTGACCTCGATGGGACGCTCTGTCGGCGAACGCAGGACACCCAGGAGATGTACGAACAGGCGTTCGCTCACATCGGTGAGACTCCGTTTGGCGACCCACCGGCTCTTTGGGCCGCACTGGAAGGACCGCCAGACCACGACGATATTGTGGGGTATTTTGGCGCGGGATTCGCGCGGGTCGCCGCACAGTACGAACATCCTGGAGTGGACGTTCTTGAACTAGGTCGTTCGCTTGTCGCATCGATTGATAACAGCGCAGTTGCGTTCACCTCCGGGGCGGAAACTGCTCTTGAGCACGCTGCGGCTGCCGGCAAGATAGGCATCGTCACCAACGGTCCAGAAACCAGGCAACGACAGAAACTCGATGCACTTGGTATTACCCACCGATTCGACACGCTCGTGTATGCGGCGGAGCTCCCGCGCTCGAAACCGCATACGGTTCCGTTTGACCGGGCAGTCGAATCGCTTGAGACCGCCCGCGACAAAACCCTCTACGTCGGTAATTCTCTCGGTTATGACGTTGCAGGGGCACACAATGCCGGCCTTCCTGTCGCATGGCTGCAGCAAGACCAGGACGTGGGGGCGTACGAACCGAATTTCGTTATCGACTCGCTCGCTGAACTACCGGCCATTCTGCGAGGTGAGCAATGAGGAGAGATAGCCTTGCAGGAATCTACGGGTCTCAACGGCTGCGTGAGGCGGCCCGTGTGGCACTTACAACTGTCGACGAAGAACCAATCGAGGTAACTAAGATTAGTCGCGGAAACCGAAAACAAACTGCGATTGCGACGTTTCCCACCCGTGGTCCGGTCGTCGTCCAACTCTGTGCCGAACGGACCTGGCTCCGAACTGAGGCCACACTGTTACGAGAGATACGCCGGCGGACGTTCGTTCCTGTTCCGCCGGTTCTCGCGGCAGGGACACACAACGGTATTGCATATATGCTCACGGCGTATGTTGCTGGCGATGATTTGCACCAGCGCTTTACCGCTGTCAGCGAGGAAACTCGCCGTGACCTCGCACGCTGGTTCGGAAAGGCGCTTGCCCGCCTTCACGAGGTCTTTACGTTCAACTCATACGGCCGGCTCAACCCATCCGACAGGGGACTCACCGGCGGCGGTCGAACGTGGCCGAATTGGGTGACAGAGTACGGCCGGCAAGCCATTGACCGACTGCCTGACCCGTTTGACCCAATTCGCGACGAGCTGCATGAACTGCTCGGGCACATCCCAGCTACGGAACCGCCAGCACGGCTGTTCCCGTGGGATTTCCGCCCCGGAAACGCGCTGGTCGTCGACGGCTCGATTACGGCAGTACTCGACTGGGAAGCGCCGCTTGCGGCTCCACCAGCACTTTCGGTTGCAAAGTGTGAGTATCTTGTCGCCGACTGGTACGTTTCAGACCCTGACCCCCTTCGTCGCGCCTTTGAATCCGGATACACCGCCGTAAGGCAGTACCCCTCAATACATCCATCCCACCGCGCTGTTGCGATTGCTGACAGCGCTGTCGATTCGAACGGCGTGGTAACGAACCCCGGCTATCCTCCCGTCGGTCGTGAGGAAGCAATCCAGTTTCATCGAGTGGGCTTGACCGAGCTTGTCGGAGACTCTTGATTGCATTGGTGGCGTCATGAACTCAGTTTCACCTCGTGGATGTGACCACAAATGGTCTTGACAGACAGACTGTACTGACCTCTTTTCATCCAGATACCGCAACAACAAAGCGATTTGCCTCAATAGCAGTGTCCATGCCAACATATCCCGAGACAGAGCGTGAGGCCGTCACGGAAACCCTCCATGGCGAGACGTTCGAGGACCCGTACCGCTGGCTTGAAAATGACGACGAGCGGGTCACAGAGTGGGAGCGCCGGCAAAACGAGTTTACTGATAGCGTTATCCAGACTGACCGTCGTGAGTCGCTTGAACCCCCCTTTGAGCAACTGGGCTGGCGCGAGAACTACTTCCTGCCGACGGTCAGGGGAGGGCGTTACTTCCAGCGAATCGAGGCCACCAATGCGGAGCAGCCACGGTTGACTGTCCGCGACGAGGTAGATGATGAACCCCGAACCCTTGTCGACCCAACAACGTTCGAGGATACGACCTCTTTGCAGTGGTTTGAACCGAATTGGGACGGGTCGCTCGTCGTTTATGGCCTGAACGATGCTGGCACCGAGCAGTACGACCTCCACGTACTCGACAGCGACACTAGCGAGGTTGTCGACCAAATTACCGACGTTGGCCGGTGTAACGGGGCTGCCTGGGACGATGACGGCTTTTATTATAGCGCAACCGGCGCTGCTGACGAGGGTGGCCAACTCGACAAGGAACTGCGCTATCACGAAATCGACGGCGAGGACCGTCTCGTCACCGATGAGTTCGACCCGGAACGGTGGCCGATGGTCCAGGTTGAGCCTGATTCGGGGCTCGTTCTCGTTACGGTCAGTGAACTCGGCACCGACAGCAACCTATTTGCACTAGTCGACGACACCCTCGAACCCGTCCTCACCGATCTTGATGCGCCGCTTTCGCCTGTCGTAAACGACGGCCGGGTGTACGTCCAGACCACCTACGACGCGCCCCGGGGACAGGTGTTTGGCATCGACGCCGCTGACGTCGAAGATGCTGACGGCCTCGGAGAGTTTGAAACAGTGATTCCCGAGGGTGAGGATGTTATTCAGCAGGCGACTCCCGTCGAAAACGGCCTTGCAGTCCACCGGTTCCGGGATGCAAGTTCGGTTGTTTCGCTTCACGAGAGCGACGGTACCGAGCGCTACGAACTCGACCTCCCGGCGCTGTCAGGGATTCCACGACAGGGGCTGAGTGGTAGCCGCAAATCGCCAGAGCTGTTCTTATCTCTGCAGGGATTCGACAGACCACAGAGCATTGTTCACGCCCAAACCGGTCCGGAGAACAGTTCGGATGACTGGCACGTGCTCCAATCGCCGGAGTTGCCTGTGGAACTTGATCCACAGGGAGAACTCAACCTGACCGTTGAGCGCCATTGGGTCAATTCAACTGATGAGGCGGACATTCCCGTATTTGTTGTCCACAGAGCCGACCTTGACCCGGACGGAACCGCGCCGACGATTCTCTACGGCTACGGTGGCTTTCGAATTCCACTCGTGCCGAGTCTCAACCCGTACCGGTTACCGTTTCTGCAAGACGGTGGGGTCTTTGCACTGGCCTGTCTCCGAGGCGGCTCGGAGTTCGGTGAAGAGTGGCACGAACAGGGCTCTCGCGAGCACAAAGAGCACACGTTCGACGATTTCGAGGCCGCGGCCGACTATCTCGTTGATGCTGGCTACACAACTACTGACCGTCTCGCCGCCCGAGGCGGCAGTAACGGCGGGCTGACCGTCGGTGCAGCGCTCACTCGCAGGCCCGAACTGTTTGGCTCCGTCATCTGTTCGGTCCCCCTGCTCGATATGCTCCGTTTCCATCGGTTCTTGCTTGGCCAAGCGTGGACCGGTGAGTATGGCTCCCCCGAGAACGAAGAAGAGTTCAACTGGCTTCGCTCATACTCGCCATACCACCACGTCGAAGAACGGCCCTACCCGGCGACGCTGTTCGCAACGGCTGCTGGCGATACTCGCGTCCATCCAGCCCACGCCCGCAAGATGACCGCTCGTGTCCAACGAGCGACGACGGGCGACGACCCAATCTGCTATCACAGTGTCGAAGAGACCGGCCACGGGACGGGGACGCCAACTTCACTACAAATAGAACAGGCGCTGGACAAGTGGGCGTTCATCTACGAGACGCTTGATGTCGAACCGACGTAGGTATCATACCAGATTTCCCATCTCACAACGCAGACACGAATTTTCAAATGAGTCGTCGTTCAAGATAATATATGGATACAGACGAACTCAAAGAGGCCCTCCCTCATTACCTCGCAATCATCGTCTTGGTCGGTGTTATCATCACGGCCCTTCGATTCTTTGCGGAGGGGCTCAGCTTCTGGATTGAGTTGGTGATTGTTATGGCAATTGTACTGGTGTATCAGGCCGTTGTCGTGCAACTCGGTGTTGCGCCCAGTCGATGGGAACGATAGCGGTTATCGAGGTGGAGGTCGAAGATAGGACAGAGTTTCCCCGCTATGACACTTACACCAACGGTACTCCGCGAGTATGACAACAACGTCCCGGGAGAGACAGAGACAGCGACGTTTGGTCTGGGCTGTTTCTGGGGACCAGATGCCTACTTCGGCGCTCTGGACGGTGTGGTCCGCACGCGAGTCGGATACGCTGGCGGGATGAAAGACAATCCGTCGTATGAACTCATTGGCGACCACACCGAGGTCGTGGAAATTGAATTTGACCCCGAACGACTGCCGTTCACTGAACTGGTTGATACCGCCTTCCAGCAGCACAATCCGTACCAGCAGTCACCGAAACGCCAATATCACAACATCATCTTTACTGCGAGCGCCAAGCAGGAAGCAGCACTCACGTCGTATCTTGACGCAAACGGCTACAACAGAACCAAGCTTGCAACACGGATCGAACCTTTGGAAAGGTTCTACGTCGCTGAAAACTATCACCAGAAGTTCCACCTCCGAGGCAAACGCTGGATTACCGAACCATTTGCTCAGGCAGGGTACGACGAGCAGGATATTCGAGAGTCTCCTGCGGCCGCAAAACTGAACGGTCACATTGCGGGACACGAAGTCAACGCACCAGCATTATTGCACCAACGCCAGCCCTAAGGCAGACGGTCATTCCACGCTATCGCGAATTTTATTTGACAATTGACTAAACGCCGGTTTGATAATCGTTCTCGACAACGAGGAGGTAGTGCCAACCGAACGCAAGGGTGTCGACATGACGACCGGGGCAATTGCCCCAACGCTACTTGCACTCTCTTGGCCGCTCGTGTTGGGCAACCTTCTCCAGACTGCCTATAACCTGGCGGATATCTTCTGGGTCGGGCGGGTCAGCAGCGAGGCTGTCGCTGGTGTCTCGCTAATGTTCCCTTTGTCCTGGATGTTTGTCTCGACGGCGATGGGGCTGACCGCAGCAACAATTGCCCTCGTCTCCCAGCACGTCGGGGCGGGGAACCAGCGCCGTGCGGACAACGTCGTCGCACAGACTATCTTGCTCGCTATCGGCGTCTCGACGGTGCTGGCAGTGCTGGGCTATACCTTCCGACACGAACTGCTCACGTTGATGGGGGCCGAAGACCAGGTTTTCACCGAGGCGCTTTCGTACATCGAGGTCATCTTTTTCGCGCTCCCGCTCACCTTTCTGTTCTTTGCGTTTCGGTCCTCGCTACAGGGAGCGGGCGACACCAAGACCGCGATGTGGCTTGTTTTCATCTCCGCGGGGATGAACGTCGTGTTAGACCCGTTTTTCATCCTTGGCTGGGGGCCGTTCCCCGAGATGGGGACCCGCGGGGCGGCGTGGGCCACGTTCGTTTCCCGGACGTTCGCTGCCGCTGCTGGGGTGTACATCCTGCTTCAGGGTGGCTTCGGCGTGAAGCTGTATATCCGTGACCTCGTGCCGGATGTTGCAATTTTGCAGAAATTGGTCGGCATTGGGTATCCGGCGACGCTCGATGGGTGGGCACG
>LKNH01000149.1 GCA_001564135.1 Halobacteriaceae archaeon Tc-Br11_E2g27
ATATTGTGGAACGCGACGCGATAGACCGTGGTCCGGAATGGCGAGCCTACACGAGCGAGGAACAACAACAGAAATCACGTGTGGGTGCTCCACGGACACAGTTACTCCACGATAGGGGAATGTCGACCAAAATCGGGTGGCAAAATCAGGACGCAAAGGGGAACCAACTCTCAAAGCGCAAGCGCCGACAGATGAGTCGCCTCCGTACCTGGGATGAACGCTATCGGACAACGGATAGCAAAGGGCGGAATCTCCGGCAAGCGCTTGGAGAAATCGACCGGATGGCATCTGCACTTGGCCTCCCGGAAAACGTTCGAGAGACGGCAAGTATGATATACCGTCGGGCATTGGAAAGCGGGCTTCTCCCGGGCCGCTCTATCGAAGGGATGGCAACAGCAGCGCTCTATGCCTCTTCCCGGATGAGCGGTGTCGCTCGCTCAATCGACGAAATGGTCGTCGTCAGCCGCATTGAGGAGATGGAGCTCAAGCGGACCTATCGGTATCTGGCGAGAGAGCTCGGGTTGGATATCGCCCCGACAAACCCGGAAGAGTATCTGAGTCGGTTTGCCTCGGAACTAGAGTGTACGGACGAAACGGAGCGCCTCGCACGCGACCTGGTCGACGCTGCTGTCGAAGAAGGTGTACATAGCGGTCGCCATCCTGTGGGCATCGCCGCAAGCGCGTTGTACGGAGCGGGACAGCTCTCTGGTGAACAACTCACCCAGGAAGAGGTTTCGACAGTTGCAAAGGTGAGCAAGGTAACAATTCGCCACCGGTACCGAGAAGTGATGGAAGCAGCGAAAGAGACGGAAACGTTGTGACCAATAATCCGAAACGCTCCTGTATGCCGCTTGCGTGGCTTCCGTATGGAACTTGGGCTCGTTATTCTTGATGGCTGGGGGCTCAACGCTGATGAGACCGTCAGAGATGCAATCTCGGCAGCCGAGACCCCGCACTTTGAGCGATTCCGGACTGCTGGTGCGTTTGGGACGCTTACAACACACGGGAGCGATGTTGGACTTCCTCCCGGTCAGATGGGCAATAGTGAGGTAGGACATCTCAATATCGGTGCAGGTCGGGTTGTCACACAGGAATCCGCACGGATAACTGATTCAATTGCTCGGTGGCGTGGTGACCCATCAACGTTTGAATCGCCAACCGACCCGCCGTTAGATGAGAATCCAACCATTCGAGAGGCGTTCGAATCGGCACGCGAGAATGAGGGCACGGTTCACCTCCTTGGACTTGTAAGCGACGGCGGCGTTCATTCGTATCAGGAACATATTCACGCGCTGATTGACCTCGCTGTCGAGATGAACGTCGAAGCAGCGACCCACGCTTTCACCGATGGACGCGATACCGCCCCACACGGCGGTCGGGAGTTCGTCGAAACACTCCAATCACACATCAAAAAGCGTGGTACAGGGGCGATTTCGACCGTCTCCGGTCGTTATTACGCGATGGACCGTGACGAAAACTGGGACCGGACCAGACTGGCTTATGATGCCATCGTACATGGGGAAGGGGTAGAAACCGCACCTTCCGCTGTGAGCGCTGTTGAGGATTCATACGAAAACGATACCACCGACGAATTCATCGAGCCGTGTTGTATCGACGGTGGGAGTTCTGTCTCTGCTGGTGATTCGATACTCTTCGTCAATTTTCGGGCAGACCGGGCGAGACAGTTGACACGCATGCTTGCAGATATCAAACCGGAGTGGCAATTTGAGACGAACCCACCGGAGACGACAGTTGTGACGATGACTGAGTATGACGAAACGTTTGAGTTACCAGTGGCCTTCCCACCGAACTATCCCGAAGCAACGCTGGGTGAAGTTCTTTCGAAGCAAGGACTGACACAGCTTCGGATTGCAGAGACGGAAAAGTACGCACACGTCACGTACTTTTTGAATGGCGGGAAAGAAGCGAAATTCGCTGGCGAACAAAGAGAGATTGTTCCAAGCCCACCGGTTTCAACTTACGACCAACAGCCGGAGATGAGTGCTACTGAGGTGACTGACACCGCAATTGATATCATCTCCACAACGGACCCAGCTGTCATTGTCCTCAACTATGCGAATCCGGATATGGTTGGTCATACCGGCGACTTCGATGCGACAGTAGCGGCTGTTGAGGCGGTCGATACGGAATTAGGTCGACTTGTCGAACGGATGCATGAAGCAGGGGGTGCCGTCATTATTACGGCTGACCACGGTAATGCCGATGATATGGGTACTCCTGACCAGCCGCAAACAGCACATACGACCAACCCAGTTCCGTTCGTCTATCTTAATTCAGACGGCAGCTCTGGTGGAACACAGGTCAGAGATGGTGGCATTCTCGCGGATATCGCCCCGACAATACTGAGGTTACTTGATATTGATTGCCCAGACGAAATGACTGGTCGCTCCCTTCTCGAAGACGAGTTATAGTATACTGTCTTCCCCCTCAGGCAGGTCTACGCCAAGAAGCTCATCTGCGGAGTAGCCAAACTCCAACAGGTCTGTGAGGGTAAACCCAAGGGCGTCGAACTGCTCGACTGACTCATCGAGCGAGAAGCCAAGCAACTCAAAATCAGCTACTGTAAATCCGAACGACTCAAAGTCTTCGACAGTAAACGACAGCAACACAAACTCTTCTGGTCCAAACCCGAGTGAGTCGAAATCAGCGACGGTGAACCCAAAGGAGTGGAAATCGTCTACCGTGAAATTCAGCGCTTCAAAGTCAGTTGCTGTGAAACCGAACTCCTCGAACTCACTCGGCGTAAACCCGAAGGTTTCGAAGGACTCGTTGGTAAAGCCGAGTGTCTTGAACGATTCGTTAGTAAATCCAAGCGAGTGGAACGTTTCATTGGTAAATCCGAACTCCGCAAACTGAGCTGGACCGAACCCAATCGACTTCAGGTCTTCGTCGGTCAAATTCAGGCGTTCAATATCCTCTGCGGTATATCCTAACTCGTCGAATGTACCGACCGTAAACCCGAACGAGCCGTAGTCGTCACCTTCGAACCCAAGGGCCTCAAGAGATGATGCCGAGATGTTGAATCCAGCAAGGTCAGTGGCAGTCATCTCGAATTCCTCAAGCGTCCCCACTGAAAAGCCAAACTCCACAAGCTCCTCACCAGTGAAATGCAACGCCTTCAGGTCAGTAGCAGTTAGGTTGAGGTCGCTCAGTTCCTCAGCTGTAAACGAAAGCTCCTCAAAGTTGCTGGCGGTAACGTTCAATCTGGTGAAATCCTGCCCGGATAGCTCAAGTAAGTGGATATCCGCCGCGTCGAATCCAAGATTATCGAAATCATCGCCGGATACACCTAGTATCTCGAACGCCTCGATACCAAAGCCGAGTTCAGCGAAATGAGCCGCAGTAAACCCAAATTTTTCGAATTCATCTGCAGTAAATCCAAGCGCATCGAACTCGTCTGCTGTCAGCCCGAGCTCGACGAAATCGTTCGCCGTGAAGCCAAGCTCATCGAACGTTGCAACATCAAACTCCATCGCGGTGAACTGTTCGCTCGTAAACGCAAGCGTCTGTAACTCTGTTGCTGTCAGCCCAAGTGAGGCAATCTCTTCGCTACTCACATTGAGTTCTTCGAACGTCCCTGCCGTGATGTTATACCGCTCGAAATCGTCGACATCGAACTCCAAGGCTGAAAACTCAGACGCGGAGAACCCAAACTGGACGAAGTCCGCTGCATCAAACCCAAACGCGTCAAAGGAGCCTGCAGCCATTTCGAACGACTCGAACTCTTCCGCTTCAAACCCGAGTGCTTCGAACTCCTCTACAGTTATGTCGAGAGCTTTCAGTTCTGCTTCCGAAAAGCCAAACGCAAGGAGGTCTTCGCTGGTAAAGCCATACTCTATGAGCTCTTCGGCGGTCAGATTTGTCTCGAGAAACAGTTCAGGTGTAAACGCTTGTTCCTCAAAGTCAGTCACAGTTGGCTGAATTGCCTCCGGTGTAACGACTGATACAGGCTGAGACCCAATCGGTACTCGGACGATACCGAACTCATCCTCAATGGTTTCTGCCTGTTGTAGTAAGCTAGAAAGCTGTGATTCGACAGATTGCTCAGACAGCATATCGACGCCCGCAGCGAGCGGCTTTGCTGTAGATAGTTGGGTAGAGACCCCTTCGGTTCTCGCCCAGAGGGTGGATGACTGATACGCAACTTCACCGGGGTGTGTTGTTTCATTGAGTGCTGAAAGCGACCCCTCCAGTTCTTCAAGCGTTGTTTCGCTATCGTTTTGAATCTCTCTCAGAACTGCCAACTGCTCACTTGCTGTTTCTGCTTCTTCGAAGGCAACAGCGTATGATTCACGCTGGATTGCTGTCTCCATGGATTCCTGTTCACCACCAACGGTCCCTGCAAGGGCTGCACCAGGACTGACATTACTGTCAGCAGTTGTGTTAGAAATACTGCTTACTGTCTGGTCTGGAGACTCTGCTAGTGCTCCAGTAGCCATAACTAGGCCGACAAGTATAAACAGGAAAACAATAGCCACCACTCGTGAGGCAACTCGGGCCCGTCTGTATCCGCTGGTGTTGTCGTTATTGCTCATCGGTCTCACCCAGTTGCTCGTCAGGATGCGTGATAATATTCTCACGGCCGATACGAAAGACGTTGACCGCGCCATCCTCTTTCATGGATGTAACGACTTTACTCGTCTTCGACGGGTGCCAATCACAGCGTTCTGCGAGTTGTTTTTGTTTGATACGACCCCCTTCAGCCTCAAGGGCTGCAAGCACCCGTTCTTCGTTGCTTAGTAGGTCTCCTGCTGTCTCCTCTGGGTCTGTGTGGCGCTTTGAGATGGTGTAAATCCACTGTGGACGGCGAGCGACAACGAATCCAACCGCGCCAGCGATACCGCTAATGACGACGAGTGCAATCACGAGTGGTGACCTGCTTGACTGAGAGGGGTCACCGACAACAGTGGATGATGTTTCATCGGTGGTGTCTACCTGTGAATCGGAGTCCGTAGCTGTTTCCTCATCGCTTTCATCAGTCGGCCCGGAGGCTGTATCAGTATCATTCTCACTGACATTCGCTGTCTCCTCAACTGGTTCAAGGGTTACCGCCGGCTCAGTGGCTGAAAACCGTTCTTCTCCTTCCCAGACAACCCGAGTCCGGTCTTCATCGTCACCCGATGGCCGCGGGTCATCACCGAGTTCGTACAGCTCTGGCCAACTGAGCACGAGCGCAGTCTCTTCGCTGAGATAGAACCCGGAAATTGCATCGCCGACTGTAAGCTCTTGTTCCTCTGTCTTTGCAAACCCGGCCCAGTCAAACGCATACGAGATAACGCCATGTTGGCCGCTCGCCTGTGGGATTGGGTCGGTCCCAACCGTAACGTCTACCATCCCGACTGACATTTCTCTCCCAGTTTCTTCCATCGCAATCTCTGCTGTCTGCATAATACCTTCGCGAAAGCGCTCCTCGTAGGTTTCTGGATTCTCGGTAATTTGTCCTTTAATTGTCTCGAACGCCTCTATTGAATCGCTGCTATCCAGGACGTACCGATATTCAACGGTCCATTCAGCATCGCCATCTTCATCAAGCGTAACCGAAATCGTGGCTGTGTCTGCATTCTCAATATCGGGCTCTTCGGAGTCGCTTTCGCTTTCAACAACTGTCCCGTTCCCAACCACCGCCCCACTCAGCAGTGGACTCGCTGATACCGCCAGCGTGACGACTACCAGCGACAGCAAGAGCTGGCGAGAGAACGGGACCATTGGTTGTAAACTCGTCTGGCAACCGCTTATTTTTGTCGCTCGACGGAGAAATAGGTGGTTACTTGGAGTAGGCTGAGGTTGTATAGTGGCAAAACCCGGCGTTGGTCGTAAACAGGGTTCGGTGAGGAGGGTGTCTTGACGTAGAGTCTGTGCCAGGTCTGTTTGTGATGAAGGAACCGTTCGTGTCAGCGTTTGGCTCGACATGTTGCTCACCTCCTCACTGCTCGTTCGCCGCAGCGATACAGAATGAGTGTTGCCCCTAAGAGGGTTCCAGTCGTGCCGGCCCCGTGTCCAAAATGAAGCAACATCCTTGACTGAGCAACAGGTTGCTCGTCGGCGGTATCATCTGTGGTCGATTCAGGCGATGGCGAACTGACCTCGGCTCCCACTGGTTGTATTGCCGAGGATTCACTCACAGCGCCTAACGAACTGTCCTCGCCGTCGCTAGCTGTGGACCGGTTATCTGGGTCTGCTGCCGCGTTCGTTGATTCATTTTCTTCAGCCCTCGATGACTCGTTATCTGTCGGTTCAGCAGGTTGCGACTCATTCAACTCAGCCCTCTCATCATCGCTTTCGTTTCTCGTTTTGTTCTCTGATGTCGAGTCTTCGTCAGTCGTGGATTCCTCGTCAGTCGTGG
>LKNH01000150.1 GCA_001564135.1 Halobacteriaceae archaeon Tc-Br11_E2g27
CCGGCTCGACGACTACGAGGCACTGAAAACACAGGCCCGCGAAATCAAAGAAGACGCGATCGGTCGGCTTCCAGAGTTGATCGACGAGCTGACCGAGACAGTCGAGGCAAACGGCGGCACCGTCTACATCGCAGAGGATGCCGCTGATGCAAACGAGTACGTCGCACAGGTCTGCGATGAGAAATCTGCCGACCGACTCGTCAAAAGCAAGTCGATGACGAGCGAGGAAATCGAGGTCAACGAGCATCTTGAGGCTCAGGGCATGGATGTCGTTGAAACCGACCTCGGCGAGTGGGTGTTACAGATTGCAGACGAAGCACCCAGCCATATTGTCGCACCAGCGCTACACAAATCTCGGGCGGAGATTGCGACGCTGTTCAACGAATATTTCGAACCCGAGGAGGAGCTTGAGACTGCAGAAGAGCTGACGATGTTCGCTCGCGAGCAACTTGGCGAACTCATCGAGGGTGCCGACGTTGGGATGACGGGCGCGAACTTCATCACGGCTGATTCCGGAACCATGGCCCTCGTGACAAGTGAGGGGAATGCGCGAAAGACGGTGACTGTCCCGGAGACACAGATTGCCGTTGCGGGTGTCGAGAAAGTGATTCCCACGGTCGAGGACCTCCAGCCGTTTATCGAGTTGATTGGGCGCTCCGGCACTGGCCAGGACATTACGAGCTACATCTCGCTGTTGACGCCGCCGCTCAACTCGCCGACGATGGATTTCGACGACCCGGACACCCCTATTTCCGGTGCAGGCGAGGACAGAGAGTTCCATCTCGTCCTCATCGACAACGGCCGGATGGAAATGCGCGAAGATGAGCACCTCAAAGAGACACTCTACTGTATTCGTTGCTCTGCATGTGCGAATACCTGTGCGAACTTCCAGTCGGTCGGTGGGCACGTCTTCGGCGGTGAAACCTACTCCGGCGGGATTGCGACGGGCTGGTAGGCGGGTGTCCACGGACAGGAGTCCGCTGCGGAGTTCAACGACCTCTGTACAGGCTGTTCACGGTGTGTCGAGGCCTGTCCGGTCAAAATCGATATTCCGTGGATAAACACGGTCGTTCGCGACCGAATCAACTCCGGGGCAGATGTTCCCGTCGAAACGCTTGTTGATGGGTTAACGCCCGATACGGAAACGTCGGGGCCCGGACTCCAAAAGCGGCTCTTTGGCAACTTTGAACTGCTGGCAAAGCTCGGGAGCGCGTTTGCCCCGCTATCGAACTGGGTTGCGAACTCGCCGCCGTCGTCGTATCTGCTGGAGGAGATAGCGGGTGTCGACCGGCGACGCGACTTGCCGAAGTTCCAGCGGACGACGCTCGTCGAGTGGTTCGAATCGCGCGACGCTGTCCCACCTGCTGACCCTGACCGCAAGGTCGTCCTCTATCCGGACCTCTATACGAACTACATGATGGTCGACCGGGGGAAAGCAGCGGTTCGGGCGCTCGAAGCGCTCGGTGTCGAGGTCCTCATCCCGCCCGTTTCCGGTGCAGGTCGTGCGCCGCTTTCACAGGGAATGATTGACACGGCACGGTCGAAAGCCGAAGGTGTCGTCGACCAGCTCGGTCCCTACGTCGAAGCAGGCTACGACGTGGTCGTCATCGAACCAAGCGACCTCGCAATGTTCCGGGAAGATTACGCACGGCTGGTTCCACAGGAGCAGTACGAATCCCTTGCCGAGCAGAGCTACGAGATACTCGAATACGTCTACGGGCTGCTGGCAAACGGAGCAGATGCCGATTCGTTGAACCTCGCAACAGATGGCGAGACGGTTGCCTATCACGCGCACTGTCAGCAGCGGACGATGGGCCTGGATGAGTACAGTCTGGCAGTCCTCGATGAGTGTGGCTATACCGTCACCACAAGCGACGTGGAGTGCTGTGGGATGGCTGGCTCCTTTGGCTACAAAGAGCAGTATTACGAACTCGCGATGGACGTAGGGTCGAATCTGGAGTCACAGCTTCGTGCTGCCGACTGCGACCACGTTATTGCGAGTGGGACCTCGTGTACGGAACAGATTGGCGACTTGCTCGGGGACGAACCGTTCCACGTCATCGAACTGCTTGCCCCACAACCGACACAGACAACGGAGGAAACACTGTGAGTAAAACTGACCACACCACGGAGAAGACAGCACAGCAGCGTATCGACCCATCAACCGATTCGCGAAGCAACTACGACTACCGAGACGAGGATATCGAGCGGCCGGAGCTAATGGCCGACCTCGACGCACTGGTTGACGGTGACGTGCGGTTCGACACCTATACCCGCAACCTCTATGCAACTGACGCAAGCGCCTACCATCAACTGCCAATTGGCGTTGTCGCGCCAGTTTCGACGGCCGATGTCCAGGCCGTCATGGAATACTGCGCCGAGAACGAGATTCCGGTGCTCCCGCGCGGCGGTGGTACGAGCCTCGCCGGCCAGACCGTCAACGAGGCCGTCGTGCTCGATTTCAAAAAGGAGATGCATGCCGTACTCGATGTTGACCCGGACGAGCAAACGGTACGGGCACAGCCGGGAATCACGCTTGCCCGACTCAATCGCAATCTCAAGCCACACGGGCTGAAATATGCCCCCGACCCTGCCTGGGGCGATAAAAGCGTTCTTGGGGGATGTATCGGCAACAACACGACTGGTGCACACTCGCTGAAATACGAGAAAGCCGATGGGTATATCGAGGAAGTCGAGATCGTCCTTGCCGATGGGACGGTAACGACGCTGGGCTGGATGGACATTGATGAACTCCACGAGCAGGCAGCGGGTGTCGATGAGGATGACCCGCTCGAAGACCAGCTATACGCCAAAGTCTCACAGATTCTCAGAGAGGAAACTGACGAGATTAAAGCGCAATATCCTGACCTCACCCGGAACGTCTCGGGGTATAATCTCAACAAACTGGTCGAGGATATCGAAGAGCACGGGAAGGTCAATCTCGGCCGACTCATGGCTGGTAGCGAAGGAACGCTCGGCATCGTCACCGAGGCAACGGTCTCGCTCGAACCGATTCCGAACGAGACTGCGGTGGTCTTGCTCACCTACGATGAGGTGCTGGATGCGATGCGCGATGTCGCTCCAATCCTCGAACACGACCCGTCCGCTGTCGAGGTGATGGACGACGTGTTGCTCGATTTAGCACGTGACACTGCAGAGTTCTCGGAACTCGTTGGGACACTACCAGAAGGGACGAACTCGACGCTTCTCGTGGAGTTCTACGCCGAGTCGGTTGAGGAAGGAAAACAGAAAATTGCCGACTTGCTCGCTGACCGGCTGCCAACGCACGACCCAGAAACAGGGTTGACCCCCACCGAGGGTGCAGCGGACGTAAGTGGCGCTGACATCTACGGTGTCGACGCACTCGAAGCCTACGACGACGACCGGCAGGCAAAATTCTGGAAGATGCGGAAAGCAGGACTCCCGATTTTGCTCTCTCGAACTGGCGACGAAAAACACTGGCCGTTCGTTGAGGACACGGCTGTCCCAGCGGAGAACCTTCCCGAGTTTGTCGCCGACATTCAGGAACTGTTCGACACACACGACACCTTCGCATCTTATTACGCGCACGCTGGGCCCGGAGTCTTGCATATCCGGCCGCTGCTCAATCTCAAAACCGAATCTGGGATGGAGAAAATGCGCCAGATTTCGGATTCGCTCACCTCACTGGTCATCGAGTACGAGGGTTCAGTCTCCGGCGAGCACGGCGATGGTCGTGCCCGGACCAAATGGAACCGCAAGCTCTACGGCGACCGTCTGTGGGATGTCTTCCAGGACCTCAAAGGGACTGCAGACCCACAACACCTGCTCAATCCCGGAAATATCTGCGGCGATTTCTTGCCGGATGAGAACCTCCGGTATGACCCGGACTACGAGTTCGACGCTGGATTTGAACCCGCACTCAACTGGGATAACGAGAACGGCTTTCAGGGGATGGTCGAACTGTGTCACGGCTGTGGTGGCTGTACCGGTCATCAGGAAACCACCGGAGATGTGATGTGTCCCACCTATCGAGCGACAGAAAACGAAGAGTTGACGTCGACACGCGGTCGTGCGAATATGCTCCGTCGCGCGATGAGCGGTGACCTCCCTGAGGACCCGACCGATGAGGAGTTCATCAACGAAGTTCTTGACCTCTGTATTAGCTGTAAGGGCTGCAAGCGCGACTGCCCAAGCGGCGTCGATATGGCGAAGCTGAAATCCGAGGTGAAACACGAGTACCACCAACGCGAAGGGATTCCGTTCCGGGACCGCATGTTTGCAAATGTCGAGACGCTGTACTCGCTTGGGAGTACCTTTGCCCCGATTTCAAACTGGGCGACGAAGGTTCCGGGGTCGTCACTCATTATGGAGAAAACGCTCGGTATCGCCCGCGAGCGCGACCTGCCGACGTTCAAGCGAAAGACACTGAAAAAGTGGGACAACAAGCGCACGCCGCAGGTCTCCGAAGCGGATGCCGACCGGAAGGCGCTGGTCATTGCCGACCCGTATACGAACTACACGCAACCAGAGGTTGGCAAAGCAGCAGTCAGAGCGCTCGAAGCCGCTGGCGTCCACGTCCAAATTCCGGATGACGTAACCAACAGCGGTCGCCCAGCACAGTCAAAGAGCATGCTTGACCACGCTCGAAAGACGGCACGAGAAAATGTGGATGCACTGGCCCCACGAATTGAGAACGGCTGGGATATCGTGAGTGTCGAACCCTCGGATTCGGTGATGTATCAGAACGATTATCTGGATTTGCTTGCCGGTGAGGATGTTGAACTGGTTGCAGACAACACTTACGAGGTCATGGAGTATCTGAACGGCTTTGACCTCGTTGACGCGTTGCCAGTCGACTCGAACGGGCAAACACTCACCTATCACGGTCATTGCCAGCAGACGGCGATGAAACGCGACCAGCACGCCGTGTCGGTGCTTGAAGCGACAGGCTACGAGGTTGATGACCTTGATTCGACCTGCTGTGGAATGGCCGGTTCGTTTGGCTACGAAGCGGAGCACTACTCGATGAGTATGGCTGTCGGCCAGTTGCTCTATGACCAGGTGGACGACTCTCCCGGTGAGGAAATTGTTGCACCGGGGACCTCCTGTCGGTCACAACTCCTTGAGTATGAACAACAACACGGCAAACCACCACACCCAATCGAGAAGGTGGCTGAAGCGATTGCAGCTGAGTGAGGGAATCGATACTTCCCATCGGCTGGCATAGTTCACCTCTACTAAATATAGACTAATTTGACATATGGGGGTAACTATAATACCCATGCGATGTCATCTATACTGTAGCCATGGCTGATACTGTACTCGTTCCACTCGATGGGTCGGACAAGGCATACGATGCACTCGACTATGCCGTCACTGAACATCCAGGTGCCACTATTACGGTGTTGCATGCCCTCGATTTGGGCGATGCGTCGATGGCAGATGGTGCCGTTATTGTGATGGACGAAGGAATCCGTGAGGCAGCCGAAAACCGGGCGGAGAACATCTTTGAGGAGGCCCGAGACCGCGCTGCTGAAGCAGGACATGACGGGGATATCGAGACAATAACCGAGGAGGGTAAACCTGGCAACGCAATCGTCAAACATGCCGATGAATCGGATGTCGTCGTGATGGGTTCGTTCGGTCGCAAAGGCGTCGGACAGAAACTGCTCGGTAGCGTTGCTGAAAAGGTTGTCCGCCGGTCGTCGTCTCCAGTTACTGTCGTGAAATAGAGCGGTCTCCATTTCTTTCCGCACAGTGACCAATCGGTCACTGCGGAGTCTCCTGGTTCAGCGTAATCGCTAAGGGTCCCTGTTCTGTATCGTGTTGACATGGACGAGCCAGAGATTGTCGTATTGCAGGAAGATGTTCACGGGATGGCTATCGCGCAGTATGTCGAGGCAATCGAGGAGCGCATCCCCGATGCAACTGTCCGGTACGCCCGGACGCCGGCACAGCGACGGGAATATCTGCAGAGTGCGGATATCGCGACAGGACTGACTATCGACCACGAGGTGCTTGAAAAGGCGACGAACCTCGAACTGTTTGCCTGTATGTACGCCGGTACCGGTCATCTAGACCTCGACGTGTTCGAAAGCCGCGGCGTCACCGTGACGAGTGCAGCTGGGGTCCATACGTCCAATATTTCCGAATACGTCGTCGGCTCGATGATTGCCTTTGCACGGCAGTTCCGCCAAGGGCTTCGCCAACAGGAACGCCATGAGTGGCGAGGCTATCAGACGCGCGAACTCTTCGGCTCACAGGCGACGATAGTTGGGCTTGGCGCAATCGGCAGCGCTATCGTCGACCGCTTAGAGGCTTTCGGGATGGAGACGGTTGGTGTTCGCTACTCGCCGGAGAAAGGTGGCCCAACATCGGAA
>LKNH01000151.1 GCA_001564135.1 Halobacteriaceae archaeon Tc-Br11_E2g27
GGGGGCTGTCGTCCTCGATGATGAGTTTCTGGAGGTTGTCCTGACCGCTGTCGTTGCCGGCGGAAATGTCCTCCTGGAGGATGTTCCCGGCACTGGAAAGACCCTGACCGCTCGGTCGATTGCTGAAGCACTTGGCCTTGAGTTTAGCCGGATTCAGTTCACCCCCGATTTGCTTCCTGCCGACATCACCGGGAGCTCTATTTTCAACGAACAACGCCGCGAATTTGTCTTCGAGGAGGGACCCATCTTTGCCAACGTCGTCCTCGCCGACGAAATCAACCGTGCACCGCCAAAAACCCAGTCTGCCCTGCTCGAAGCCATGGAGGAAGGGCAGGTCACCGTCGACGGAACCGACCGCTCGCTGCCGGAACCGTTTTTCGTGATTGCAACCCAGAATCCCGTCGAGCAGGAGGGAACCTTTCCCCTTCCTGAAGCTCAGCTTGACCGGTTCTGGGTTAAGACAACCATCGGCTATCCTGACCCCGACGGCGAAAGTCAGATTCTCCGCCGTCGAACGCAACGAAACGTCTCGACGCCAACCGTCCGTCCCGTTCTCGACAGCAGTGATATCAACCGACTCCTTGCTGAACCAGAATCCATCGCCGTCACGGACGAGCTCATTGATTATATGCGGGATATTGCCAGACAAACCCGCAAGGACGAGCGCGTCCGTATCGGTGTCTCTCCCCGAGGGACACAACGCTTGCTGGAACTCGCTCGCGCCCATGCCGTCCTCGTCGGCCGGGAGTTTGTCGTCCCCGCCGATGTCAAAGGGATGGCCGTTCCTGGACTCGCACACCGACTCGTCCTCACGACGGATGCCGAGGTCGAACAGGTTGACAAACGCGACGTAATTCGCGATGTGCTCGATACCGTGCCTGTGCCACGTGATTGAACGAACACTCCTCTCAGCCCTCCAAAAACCGCTCGTACCCGTCCGGTAACCGCTCTCGCGCTTTTGCAACCGAACAGCCCTCCGGCCGTGTGCTGCTCAGGGTATGCCAGTACAGCACCCGCTCGTCATCAAACTCCCCAGCAATGGCCGCGACCGTCTTCGCAGTATACGTCGGGTCGAGCGTCAGCCCATACTCTGCAGCCACCGCCTGTACTCGCTCGCCAGCGGGAGTCGGCTCTGCATACCCACTGCCGATATACTCGCCACAGAGCGTGATATCCGCTCGTCGGTATCGCCGTCCGGAAAGCCCACAGAGTGCAGCCGTCTTGTTTGCAAGCCGCGCAACAGTCAGCCGGTTCACCGCAAACCACGGCGCAACCCGAACACCCACAAGTTGACTCGACAGGGAGGTCAGGTCCAGTCCCACCCGCAAGCTTGCGAGTGTTCCCCCGCTGCTCGCCGGCACCACAATCACGTCAGGCTCGGGAATCTCGCCAGCTTCAACCTGCATTGCGAGCTCCGTTGCTGCCTCAACATATCCAACCGTCCCCAGCGGCGAGGAGCCGCCAGTCGGAATGGCGAAACAGTCCTCATCGCGTGCCAATCGGACTCGTTTTGCAGCCAGCGCCGGTGGGAAGCGGTATTTGCTTCCAACCAGCCGCAGTGTCGGTGACTGTGCGGCAAGCGCCTGCAGGTTCTGCCGGACGTGTGGCGTTGGCTCCTGCGGGAACTGTAACGCCTCTGGAACAAGTTCAACTCCCCGTGCATGCGTTACCGTGGCGAGAACGTGGTTGCTCCCGACAGCTCCACTGGTAAAGACGCGCGAACACCCCTCATCAATGGCAGCCCCCAGCAGGTACCGAAGCTTCCGGACTTTGTTGCCACCGTAGGACTCGCCAGCGAGATCCTCGCGCTTCAGAGAGAGGTTTGGTACCCCAAGCTCAGCACCAAACGCAGGTGCCGCCTCAACAGGCGTCGGAAACGACCCGATATCGACTGTGGGGGATTCGATATCGACGGCATCTGGGTAAAGAGAAGTCACTGGTTTTGGACGGCTCGCTGCTTACTCACTGAACGAAACCTCCGAAAGCGAGGCACGCTCGCCGAACAACCACTCCGCATGGTCGAGGGCATACTCGCGGTGGTCCTCCTCAAGCGCACCAATCGCATCCTCAACCAGGAGCGGACGGTAATCGCGCAGCCCGGCACTACCCGCGGTGTGCAACACACAGACGTTCGCAAGCGTCCCGCCGAAAACGAGATTCTTGATGTTGTGTGCCGAGAGCCAGCCATCTAAGTTGGTCTGGTGGAAGGCATCGTAGGTGTGTTTCATCACGACCAGTTCCTCCTCACGCGGCGAGAGCTCCTCGACGAGTTCTGCATCCCAGCTTCCCTCAACAACGTGCTCGCCCCACTGCTCGAACTCGTCGTAGTAGTGGGCATCCTCAAACTGCTCGGGCGGGTGAACATCCCGAGTGTAGACGACGGCCGCCCCTGCATCTCTTGCTTGCTCGACAAGCGTAACACAGTCCTCGATTGCCGCTTCGCTTCCCGGCGCGTAGAGGCTGCCGTCGGGATGACAGAAGCCGTTTTGCATGTCGACGATGACGACTGCCGTCTCTGTCGGGTCCAGTTGCATAGCTATCTATTTGACTGGATTTGTGGAAAACGTTTCGTGAGGAGTATGTTCAAAGCTGTAAATCGCCTCGCGGAGCACAGACCGAAGGTTCCAGCCAAAACAATCGCCACCACGCTTTTTTATGTGTAGGACTTACACATGAATAAGATGGCCGAAGAACGTACCCGCGTTGATTTCAATGCGCCACAGTCGTTGGTTGAGCGAGCGGATGCACTCGCTGACCTGCTCGACATCTCGCGGACACAACTGCTCATTGAAGCATTGCGGGGTGAACTCGACAGTCGACTCTCCGACGAGCAGATCCAACAAAAGCTCAAACAGGCGTACTACGACGAACGCGTCTCGTTGGATACAGTCGAAACGATGCTGGGAACCGAAGAAGCATTGCGATTGAAGCTTCTTCGAGCATCACTCACACGTGACCCGCCAGAGCCACAGTTGGAGGGTCGGCTCCCGACACAGGCAGAATTCTATGACGAGGAGTTGCCCGAGTGGAAGCCGAGCGAGACGAATAGAGATAATGAAGCACAGCCAGAGCGATGACCGAACAGGCAAGGATCGTCGTCGATACGAACGTCCTGTTGAATCTGGCAACACCCGTGGTTGATGGACGGACGCACGCACCGAGTGGGGAGGACCCGCTCGTTGCTGTCCTCTCAACGTATGAAGTCCATGTTCCTGACAGCATTCTCGGGGAGTTGATTACAGCAGCCACTGGCGATAACTTGCTTGCAACGGCTGCAAACGCAGTGTTGCAGGCAGCGCACCACCTGACCACGCATGATGTCGACGATGAGCTGACAGACCCCCTCGAATACGGTCTTGATACGGGCGAAGCACACGGCATCTGGCTAGCAAACGAGCTGTCAGCGGCGATGTTCGTCACCGACGAATTCAATACAACAAACTACCTTCTTGTCTCACTTGCTCTCGACGACCGGAACAGCCTGTATACAACGCCACACGTGTTGTGCGTGCTGGCCGAGAGTGAAATCCTCTCACACCAGTACGTCGCGGCGGTACTGAGTTATTACGTCGAAACAAAAAACTGGGATAGCCAATATATCCATCAGCTCCGCAACCGCTATCTTTCAACCTAAATAGGTTGACGGCAGCTATCACAACGACAACGCCAGCAACACCGTCAACACGATACCGACTAACAGGACGGTCATGCCGATACCGGCTCGGAGATAGAGCCGCGAGACTTCGCCGCCATCGGGTGAGTGTTCTTCATCTGCAAAGGCTGGTCTGACGCTGCCCGGCAACCAGCCAGTTCCCTGCTGTGCAGCAGTAACCGGGTTCGAACCGACCCAGTAACAAAACCGCACAAAGCGAATGCCAGCGCGGTCGATAGCCCCGAACGACTCCGTCACCGCAAGGACGCCTGCCTTGCCTGAGTAGAAGGTGGCAGGGTTGAGAATCACGTTCATATCGCTGACGTGGCCAATCTTATAGAGCAGTCGGCGAATCACCGGGAACGAGATGACGCTGATTGTGAGGAGGATTGCCGCGTCCATCAGGTGCCCCACGCTGTATGGGTCGAGGTCGGTAACTGCGAGGTCAATCGCACCCGTTGCGAGCCCCTCACCGACGGCGTAGCCAGCAAAGGTCTGCCAGATACCCGGAATGCCGACAGCGAGACAGGCCGCACCAACCGAAAACATCGCTGCTGACTGGCCGAAGGTCGCGTCCTTGACCATCCCGTCGTACTCGCCGTGTAAGAAGACGTAAAAGCCGAGTTTGATGAACGAGAGGAAGGTTCCAATCGCGCCAATGAAGAGCATCCAGTAGACGATTTCGTTGCCGCCGGCGAAGTAGCCGGTGTCGGCGGCATCGAGAATCATTCCCTTGCTGATGAAGCCGTTAAACGGCGGCACTGCCGTGATGGCGAGTGCGCCGAGCGCGAACGCAGCGGCCGTAAGCGGCATCTTTCGCCAGAGGCCACCGAGTTCGTAGAGGTCCTCGATGCCCGTCCGGTAGATGACGACACCGACCGCCATGAACAACAGCGCCTTGAACAGGATGTTATTGAAGGCGTGCATCACCGCACCGGCACCACCGATATCGCCGGAGGCCGCAATCAGCCCGATTCCGGCGGTCATGTAGCCAACCTGCGCCATGATGTGGTAGGAAAGCAGCGCACGCATATCGTGCTGGAGCAGCGCGAAAATAACCCCATAGACGGCCATTGCCCCTCCGAGGTAGGCAAGGAGCATGCCGCCCTCTGGGAACGCCTGCAAGAGGACGTACGCGCCGGTTTTGGTCGTAAAGACCGAGAGGAACACCGAGGCGGCGATGTGTGGCCGCGGGTAGGTATCCGGCAGCCAGGTGTGGAGTCCGATGAATCCACAGTTGACGCCGATACCGAGCGCCGCAAGGATTGCTGGCATATCCGCACCGATGCCGAGGTCCGAAAGC
The DNA here is from genome assembly GCA_001564135.1 of Halobacteriaceae archaeon Tc-Br11_E2g27. GTDB lineage: Archaea > Halobacteriota > Halobacteria > Halobacteriales > Haloarculaceae > Halovenus. The sequence continues at coordinate 4,956 of LKNH01000151.1, forward strand.
GGTGCAACGGTGCCAACCTCAATCCCACCGGCAAGAGTCATGCCGCCGCCTGCGGCAAGATGCCAGATGACGGCAAAGAGGAACAGGCTCCCACCGATGCCGTGTGCGATGGCGTAGCGATAGCCCGCGCGAATCGCATCGCCACCGTGATGCCAGACGAGGAGCGTGCTCGTGACGGCCATCAACTCCCACCAGACAATCAGCGTCAGCCAATCGCCGGAGAAGATGACACCCGTCGTCGAGGCGACATACGAGAGCGCGAAGGCCGTCATCACCTTCGGCGCGTCGCTGCTGTAGGCGTAGACGACGGCTGCTGTCGCAAGCAACCCGGCAGCAATGCCCATCAACTGCGTCAGTGAATCGACTTCCATGAAGACCGCACCCGCGAAGCCGAGGAACTCAATCTCCCAGTACGTCCCCTCGGGTGCGAAAAGTGCAACCGCAAGCAGCCAGAGGGTACTCGCCGCTCCAATGACGTGACCACTCAGTCGTGGGAGGAACGCAACCGCAAAGGCGGCTGCAAGGAGGACAACCGACGGCGGAACGACCGTCAGGAACTCGCTCATAGTGCCACCTCCCCGCCAGTGGCGGCTTCAGCAACGGCCCGTGCAAGTTCGAGAAACGCCACGTCGCCGGGGATGATTCCCAGCACGACAGCGCCGACGACGATGGTTGTAATCGGCATCAGCATGAGCCACGTGCTCTCGGTAAAGGGTGTCCGGCGTTCCCAGCCACCCGGTGGCGGCCCGTGACCATGGTGATGATGGTGGTCGCCGTGATGTCCATCGTCGTGGTCATCTCCGTGGTGGTCATCGTGTGTTCCCTCTTCATCTGTTTCATCCGCTTCGTCACCGTCATCCGCTTCGTGACCGCCATCTGGAAGTGCACCGCCATCCGTGGCTGCCTCCTCGGTGACGCCGTAGGACTCCTGTTTCCCACCCAATGGGAACTCGATGAGCGGTTTGGCGTCGTGGCGGTCCTCGCTCTCGAAGAAGGCCGTGTAGACGACCGGCCAGAAGTACGCGATGTTCAGGATCCCGGAGAGGATGAGCGCACCCGCAAAGACGAACCCTGCAGCGGTTGGGTCGCCGATTGCGTGTGCCGAGTCTGTCATCTGAATCGCGCCAATCAGCATGTAGAACTTCGAGACGAACCCGGCAATCAACGGGATGCCGGCCATCCCTGCCGCTGCAATCGCAAAGGCCGTCATCGTCAGCGGCATCCGCTTTGCAATCCCAGCCATATCCGAGATGTCGTCGGTGTGGGTTTCGACGTGAATCGCACCCGCACAGAAAAACAGGGTGAGCTTCATGAATGCGTGTGCTGGAATGTGCAACAATCCGCCGGCGACA
>LKNH01000152.1 GCA_001564135.1 Halobacteriaceae archaeon Tc-Br11_E2g27
ACAACTGGTATGGGCCTGGATTCGCCCGCGTAGTCCGTGGTATCGAAGGAGCCGTGACGTTGCAGACCGGCCCCGAAATGGATGTCGCAATCATCGCTGAACGACCCGACGCACGACTCCGGTATTTTACGGCAGTGCTGGAATAAAGACGTTTCATATCAATGGATTAAGGGGACGGCTGGCCGGTACGAACGCTTTTTGCGCTGGCAATCGCGAATGCGAGTATGACTCTCGGAAAGATTCACGAAGCGACTGCTGGCGAAACGCGCGACCTGTATTATGTCGACACGGAGATGTTTGACAGTCCAAACTACGGTCCTGTGTATATCCTCGATGCTGAGAAACCCGCTATTGTCGATACAGCCACCGGGCAAAACTACGAGACAGTACTGTCGGCACTGTCCGAACTCGGCATCGAACCGGAGGAACTCGAAGCGATTGTTCTCACGCACGTCCACCTCGACCACGCAGGTGGTGCAAGCGTTATTGCAGAGGAGTGTCCAAATGCGGATGTCTACATCCACAAATCAGGCTCACAGTTCCTAGAAAATCCAGAGCCGATTTGGAACGGAACAAAAGAAGTCGTCGGTGACCGTATCCGGTATTACCGAGAGCCAGACCCGATTCCAGCGGAACGAATTATAGAGGTTGAGGAAGGCGATATTATCGACCTCGGCAACCACAGATTGGAAGTCTATCATGCCCCCGGTCATGCGTTCCATCAGGTCGTCTATTTCGATATCGACAACGATGGGGTCTTTACGGCGGATGCTGCGGGAATCAACATTCCTGATAGAGATGGGGTTCGTTATACGTCGCCTCCCCCAGGATTCGACCTTGATGGTTGTCTGGCTGATGTGGCGATGATACAGGAACTCGATCCGAAAGTCCTGTACTATGCGCACTTTGGTGACTACGAGACCGGTGACTTGCTTTCCGAATACGAGTCAGTGCTTGAAACGTGGGTGGAGGAGGTTGAAACAGCCCGAGCCGAGCTTAGCGATGACCAGGCAGTGAAAGAATACTTTGCTGACCGAACGGAATCGACGGAATTCTGGACCGAAGAACATGCACGGGGAGAAGAGCGGATGAACGTTGCTGGTGTGTTACATTATCTCGACAATCGAGAGTGACACAAAAATTCAGGGGCTCCGAATCGTCGGGGACCGCGCTCTAATCGCGAGTAGCCAGGTGGGGTCCGCGGGACTGATACAACGACATTATGCTCTGTGGGTGCGCTCTTTGGCTACCTCGGCGATACCTGCATTTGCCGAGCAGCTTGGACAAGCATGGATTGTCCCGTACTCGTCAGCAAATACTCGTTCGAATCTATCCGACACGTGCGCACCGCAGTGATTACATTCTGGCATCGTCTGTCTGCCGGCCTCGTCCCGCCGGCAACTGTATGTTACACTGTTGCATAAATACAATGTATACCTACCACGTTAGGCTTCGACTCACGAACTGGAAGATGTACTTCAACGGCTCACAAGGAGGGGGTCAGATTCGGCGCAGAGCAACCCCCAGGGGAAGGACAAGCCACCCGAGGAGTGTCAGTATGGCAACGCTCTCGACGGTCCCCCACTGACCAGTTATTAGCCATTGTGAAAGGGTTGTATGCGCTCCACTCGGACTGATAGCGACCAACACATCGTGGATAACTGGTGGCGTCCCGATAGCCAATTCAGGGTCACCAGTGACGGCGATACCGGCAACCAGTGGGATAAGAGACGTTTCCCAGAGATGAGCAAGCACCCAGTACGTTGCCAGCAGGGAGAGCAGAAATCTGTTATCAGAACGAACGATTGCCGCGAGCGCAACACCAAGTGACGTATAGGCTATCAAACTCAAAGCGGTCACTGTCGCAAAGGCAATAGCAGGCACCAGCGGAAATGAGTCAAACGCAACCGCACCGACAACGAATGGGGCCACAAAGGCAAGGAGGACACTCCCTCCGACAAGCACCCAGCGGGAAAGCAGTGTTCCGAGCAGGACAGTTCGTGACTGACAGAGAGCCCGTAACTCGTTTTGTGTCTCGTGAGCCGGATACGCCACAAAGAGGCCAATAAGAGCAAATAACGAGACAAAGAACCATGATGCGTTGATTGTGAGATGTTCAATGACCCCCTCCAGCGTTACCACTGCCGCAAATGCAGCAGAGAATCCTGTGATACCCACCACAGTGACCGCAAGGACGGGTACCAACACACCAGCGACCAGCCAATGTAATCGTTGCTCTCGCCAGCGGTTGATATCCTCGTACATCGCTTCCCTGATGATGTTACCCGCCTGCTGCTTACTTGAACCCCCCATTGTAGCCGAATGAGACGGAGAAGAACAATAAATGGTGGTGGTGTTGTTGGACTGATGAATTGGGGAAGGTAGCTATACCGACCGACGTAACATGTGATACTCTTTTGGACACATATGCCCGGCCAGAACTATCAGGGCTTACGTCGGTCAGTATAAAATCCATATGAGATATCTATTTATCTCAGCCAACCAACCAGATAAGTATGAGGACAACTCGCCGACAGCTGTTGGCGATGACTGGGGGAATCGCTGTGGCAGGGGGGTGTCTCGAAGCGGCCGCAAATCGAGACCATCTCGTTTCGGGCGATGATATCCTTGCCATAGCCCATCGTGGTAGTCCTTTGCTCTGGCCCGAAAACACGATGAAATCGATTACAAACTCCATCGAGACTGGGGCCGATATGGTCGAGTTCGATTTCGATGTCACGGCCGACGGCGAACTGGTGGTCATTCACGACCGAACCGTTGACCGGACGACCGAAGTTGACGGCTCTGTCGACGTCAACGACCTCACACTGGAAGAAGTTCAGGAACTCGATGCGGGATACAATTTCCCGCCCGAACAACCGGAAGGATACGAAAAAGCGGATGTTGACCACGAACATGTTCCCCCGGGTGAAGAGCATCCGTATCGGGGTGAGGGAATCTACATGCCAACCGTCCGGGAAGTCTTCGAAACCGTACCAAAGGAATTTCCACTGCTTATTGAACCAAAACACGAACGGCCGGACCCGTCACAGATTGCATCCCTCATCCGTGAGTTTGACCGTGAGGAGACAACGCTTCTCGGCGCGTTCGAATCGCCAATCCTGGAGGAGATACGCGAAGAAATTGACCTGGAAACCGGACTGGGTGCAGCCGAAGTGAGGCACTTTCTACTAACACAGCGTGCAAGCGAAGATAGATATGACCCGCCAGGGGAGTTTCTGTTTGCACCGCACGAAATTGTCCGCGAATCACTGGTCGACCGAGCGCATCGAAATGGGCTAAGCGTCCTCCCGTGGACAGTGAATGACCCGATAGAGATGCGGCGGCTTATCGAGGCTGGTGTCGACGGCATCCTGACTGATGACCACATCTTGCTCAAACAGATACTCGACCAATACGAGTGAATCAGCTGATACATCTCGTATGGGTTCGCTTTCCTTTAATACCTCAACAACCAATGTTGGATGTGCTTTCGGTTGAGTTGCACGCACACTCGGATGCTTCATATGACGGGCGAGACCCGGTGGAGTTGTTACTACAGCAAGCCCAGTCCGTCGGTCTGGACGCGATTGCAATCACCGACCACGACGAATTCACAGCAAGTCTGGAAGCTGCGGAGCGTGCACCGGAGTTCGGATTGATTGGAATTCCAGGAATGGAGATTTCGACCGCCGCAGGCCACGTCCTAGCGCTTGGTATTACCGAACCGATAGAGCCGGGACTGACCTTTAATCAGACGATAGAACGTATCCACGACCAGGGTGGGACCGCAATTGTCCCACACCCGTTTCAGGAATCACGCAGCGGCGTTCTCGGTCAGATTTCGACCGATGCAATCACTGCTGCTGATGCGATTGAAGTGTATAATTCTCGGTTGATAACCGGTCGCTCGAATCGGCAGGCCAGACAGTTGGCCCAGCGACAGGAACTACCTCGGACCGCAGGCAGTGATGCGCATATTGCTGAAATGGTCGGTCAGGCAATCACAAAGGTCAATCCCGACGAACGCTCTGCGGACGGTATCCTCACTGAAATTCGAAATGGGCGGACAATAGTCGATGGAAAGCGGACGCCCTGGCGTATTAGCTTTCGACAGGCCGCCGGCGGAGTCAAGCGACGGATTGCCCATCGCCTCAACGGTGACAGTTCGGAATAGCAACCGATAGAAAAGCCGGGATTCCGACCAGTTACTGTTGCTGATTTTTGGCTATCTCGAGAGAGATAAAAAAGCCATAGTAAGCCGGAATCCCCGCAGCTAAGCAGAGATAAAATGCCCATGTCGGTGCGTCCGGAAAGGCAAGTTCAAAGAGCACCGAAACGAGGCCGACCCATAGCGCAGCAAATATCAGGTCATTAAGGATACCATCTCGGTTCTCAGTGACGTAGTCTTTGAGTTTCTCACCTGCGCTCATGGTTCAATATGGATGATGGCGGGGATAAAAGGTTCCTCTCCTGTTAATCGTCTTCTTCGCGGAAATCAACGACGAGTACCGGGATATACGTCGAGCGAAGCGTTCGTTCGGTTACGCTTCCAAGGAGTGCCCTGCGCACACCTGAACGTCCTTTGCTCCCCATGACGATGAGGTCAATATCGTTCTTTTTGGCGTACTCATCGATTGACCGATGCGGACGCCCCGCGGCGACATCTTTGATGACTTCGATACCATGCTCGGCCGCGGCTTCGCCCACTGCATTTGTCGCCTTCTTTGCACGGTTTTGCAACTCTTCCATCTCGCCAAACTTGCCAGCTTTGATACGTTCGACCTGTTCAGTCCCGAGTCCGATATCGACCGCATCAGTATCGACAACATAGAGTGCGTGTAACTTTGCATCATACTTCTGGGCGAGGTCGATAGCGTGCTCGACTGCTTTCTCCGCGACTTTGCTTCCGTCCGTTGGAACGAGTATTGTATCGTACATTGTTTTAGTCATCAGCAGGTTGACCACCGTCGGTCGCAGCGACATCTTCTGCAGTCTGTTGTTGACTCATCGGTTCCGGACTGTGACATTGTCTGACCATCCTCTTGACATCTTCGGGTGGGTCCTGAGTTACCCGGGAGACCGCGATAATGACCAGGAACACAACTGGTACACCAATGAGTGCTGAGGAAGTCCCCGGAAGGATTGCAGCAAGCTCTGGGGACACTGCCTCTTCACCGCCAATATCGACGTACATTGGCAACACATCGTTCAAAATTGCAACGAATGAGATGCCAATCCCCGTAAGCATGCCCGCAATTGCGCCTTCCGAGGTGGCGTTTTCCCACCAGAGTCCGAGGAAAAACACCGGGAAGAAGACAGAGGCAGCGATTGCGAACGACATCGCCACGAGTTCACCAATGAGTGCCGGCGGGTTGAGTGCAATCAGCATCACCAAGAGTCCCACGGCAACGATTGTTGTTCGTCCGACAAGCACCTGCTGGCGCTGGGTTGCATCGGGATTATAGAGCGTCGTGTAGATGTCGTGTGATGCGGCAGATGACGCCGAAATGAACAGCCCAGCAGTCGTTGCCAGTGCAGCGGCAACTGCTCCGGCAGCGACGAGACCAACAAGCCATTCTGGGAGGTCAGCGAGCTGTGCTGCAAGTACGACAAGCGCGTCTGCATCAGCGCCTGGCATGTCCATGAACGACCCGACTTCACCTGTCGTAACACCCGTATCGGCACCCGAAGCGGGGTCCTCGTAGAGGAGTCCGCCGAAGACCGCGTACGCAGCCGTTCCCCAGTAGAGGATACAAATGAACAACAGACCCCACACAGTGGACCAGCGCGCAGTCCGCTCGTTATCAACGGTATAGAACCGCACGAGAACGTGTGGGAGTCCACAGGTACCCAGAATGAGGCTCACTGCAAGGGCAACCCAAGCATAGAGGCTTCCCTGTGCAAACGGTTCGATGAACTGTCTCTCAGCCTCGGCAGCAATCTCTGAGAGTTCTGCAGTTTCGGCTCCGAACTCTAGGTACGGGAACACTGTCGAGTATCCTTGCGTCCACCCGACGGCGTACAGACCACCAGTGAACGCAACGATAAGGATGACATACTGAATAGCCATGTTTTTCGTCGTCCCCAGCATCCCTGAAAGGGCGACATAGCCGATAGTCACCAGCATGAACACGACAACACCGACTTCGTAGCTGACACCAAGGATGTATTCGGCCATCAGCCCCATCCCACTTCCCTGTCCAATCGCGTAAACGACAGCGATAACCAGAGTTGTGAAGGCAGCGATAGCTCTTGCCTTCTCGGAGTAAAACCGGTCACCGACAAA
>LKNH01000153.1 GCA_001564135.1 Halobacteriaceae archaeon Tc-Br11_E2g27
CTGTCTCATCACCTTGCTCGTTCCACGTCACGTCTTTCGCAAGCCATGGGAGGAACTCGCCGTCATTGAAATATCCCAGCGATTCGTAGACGAGATTAATAAAGCCATGATGTCCACGGAATTCGACAGCAAGCGGGTTGAAATTTCGTGTGACGCGGGTATCAACAACTGCGACCGTAAGTACCACCTCGTCCTCTTGTTCTGCATCCTGGAAATCTGGTGTCCGAGCCAGTGCATAATATCCGAGTGGAAGGTGTGGCTCGAATATATTCCAGTTCGTAAACCGTCCATGTCGGACGGCCCGAAGGGCTGAATGATACCCAATCGTTGTAAACGGCTGTTCACGACAGAAGCTTTCCACGACATCATGTATTATCTCCTGTCGGTCATCTCCTGTCAGCTGGTGCTGTGTTTCAAGCAGTTCATCCAGCGAGAGGTTGGCAAACCGGTATGGATTTTGCCAGCCAGGTTCCTCTCGGTAGAGCGAATAAAGGAGTCCTCGAAGGGAGTCCGGGTCAGTCGTTGGAGGGAGTCGAGAGATAAACATCTCGTAGTCTCCGTTCAACAGCACGTTACGGAACAGTTCTTCGCGGGGGAGAAACTCCGTTTCAGCATCGATACCTGCCTGGTCAAAATTGTCGATGAGTTCGGCGGCGATGGCGGACGAAACGGGGTCCTCATCCGCAGGCGGGATTAGTATCGAAAACGATGCTGTGGAGGGAGACGACCGGTTCATGATGCTTCGGACGCGCTGAATACAACCACTAAGGGAACCAACCGTTGCAGTCGCTCCGGCCGCGAGGGCTCGTCGGCGAGTAACCACTGGGGCAGCAGTGTCAGGTGACATCAGTCGAAACGTGTTTATAAAAAGTTCATACGAATACATAACTCTACTGATTACATATATTATCAGCTCTCCGTCTAGTGGTTTGTTCGATGCTCCTTTGTCCATCGAGACGGAGATACTACTATGGGATACCGGTGTCCAGTGTGTTCAGACCCGCAAGCCGATGCAGTGCACCTCGCAAATCACCTCGCTTTCACGGCGATGGCCCGCGGCGGCGACCACGAGGAGTGGCTTGACGAACACGTGCCGGAGTGGGGACAACTAGATGATGAAGGGCTCGGCAAGGTGGTCACCGAACACGCAGAGTCCGCTGAGTTCCCGCAAATGTTTGAAGACACGACCGGTGGAGGCCACCAGCACGACCATTCACAGCATGGCCAGCCGCATCAGCACGGACACGAAATTTCGACGGGTCGAGAGTTCGACCAACTGGATGCAGAGACACAGCAGATTATCGAACAGGCGCGACAGCTAACACAGGAACGCCGGAACAAACGGACCGAAACCGATGAGTCGGAAACCGACTCTGTGGAGTGAACGGCAGCATTTCTGGCCAGTCCAGCATCAAAGTATACGCAAACACAAATCTACTAGAGGGTGGAGTTTCTAGTACAGATAATGTCCGACCCGGGAACGGGAGACCGTGAAGACGACCACGACGAGTCCCCGCCGGAGTCATCCGACGTAGACGAACAGGAGCCCAGTAGCCCAGAGGCCGACCAGCATGGGGAAGGACCTGACCGCGGCCGCGGGCGAGTGTCCAAGGACGAGCACTGGCAAGACAAGCGGGCAGACCAACCGGAGCCACAACCACGAGAGAGACAATATGAGAATGTCTCCCGGTCACAACGGCCTGACCAGAGCCAGCCAACTGATTCACGACAGCCATCACCGCAAGACACTCCGCCACAACGACCACCCTCGGATACACCACCACAACGACCACCTTCACAGAGTGGACCACCATCGCATCCACCGACAGGTCCTCAGCGCCCACCATCGGCACCGCCACAGCACGCCCCACGACCCCCGCCACAGCAGGGGTATGGACTGCCCCCGCCTCCACACGACAATCCCGAGCAGCGTTACCGCACTGACCCGGTGAAAGAAACCTACAGCGGGAGAGTCGACCTCTACGATATTGCGACCTGGGAGGAACGAAGCCGACTTGATTCGCTCGCAATCACCGTCACAAACGGGCTTCGCGCCTCGAAAGTCATAACCCTCATCGCCGTTGCCTCAGTGCTCTTTTTCGGACAGATACTGGTCGCTGGCGTGTTGATTTTCGAAGAGCCGTTACTCGCCGTCCTCGCAGTGCTGTCCGTTCTTCCTGCGCTTGCTCTCGCAGGATATTTCTGGTATGGCGACCCGACGATGCGAGAGCCGCCGACGCTTCTCGCGGCGACGTTTCTCCTCTCAATGCTGTTCGCTAGCTTCGCCGCCGTCATCAATTCCACGTTCATCCCCGGATTTGAGGCGTTCGGTATCATCGGCCTTGCAGTCTTTTTCTTCGTCATCGTCGGTCCGATCGAAGAGTTCGTCAAATGGCTTGCCATTCGTGTGTATGCCTACCAGTCAGATACCTTCCAGACCGTTGCAGATGGGGCAGTGTACGGCGCAGTTGCGGGACTTGGATTCGCTGCCATCGAGAACCTCATCTACATTGTCTCCGTCTATCTCGAGATGGCTCCCGCAGGCGGGGATGTCCAGAACCAGTTTGCAACATCAGTTGCAACACAGCGAGCCTTTGTCGGGCCAGGACATGTTATTTTTTCGGCCTGGGCTGGCTTCTATCTCGGGCTGGCGAAATTCAACCCGGCAAATCGTGGCCCGATTGTTGTCAAGGGGCTGTTGATTGCGGCGTTCATCCATGCCCTGTATAATACGATGGTGACCGCTCTCCCGGAGTTGCTCCCGCTAACGGTCGGCGGGCTGTTCGGGATTATTATCCTCTATCACGGCTTCTGGTTCGGGCTGCTATACCGGAAGATTTCGAAGTACAGAGCACTCTATCAGGATATTGGACGACAGCGACAGCAACAGTGGTGAGCGCGTTCGTCACCCCTGCCCACGAACTCACTGGTGTCGGCGTGCATACAGATACACGACGATGGCGGTCACAAGCCACACAGGTGCGCCGACTCGGATGGCAAACTCGACCCGGTCTATCCACGTCGGGACGGCTGCAAACGTCGAGAGAATTGCAACGAGGGGAGCGCCGATGACGATTGTGAGGATGAACGTCATCTGCATTACCCAGCCGTAGTCAACTCCCTCAGGGTCAGTTCGCGTTACTTCGGGCGTCACAAGCCTGTGTTTGGGTGGCGGGATTAAGCACCTGGCGGTTCATCGTAATTGGAGCGGTTGTTCGAGGTGTTGTGACTCGTCAACCAGAATTTGTTTTACGGCCCGCCACCCATTACAGGAGTATGCCTTCAGTTCGAGAGATTCAGGAGTATACCGGTTCGGAGCCGTTGACGATGTTGACTGCGTACGATGCCGTCACCGCCGGACTTGTCGAAGATGCCGGCGTCGATATAATTCTCGTTGGCGATAGCATGGGGAATGCCGTGCTCGGGTACGACTCGACGCTCCCGGTGACGATGGATGAGGTGGTCTCCCGAACGGCATCCGTTGTTCGTGGGACTGACGACGCCCTCGTGATTGCCGATATGCCCTTTCTTTCCTTTGGAACGGACCTCCAGACGGGGGTCGAAAACTGTGGACGGATGCTCAAGGAAGCGGATGCGAACGCGGTCAAAATTGAAAGTGGTGAACACACCATCGAACTGACCGAACGACTCGACCAGGTCGGTATTCCGGTGATGGCACACGTCGGGCTCACGCCACAGAGCGTCAACCAGACTGGCTACGTCCAGCAAGGTGCTGACCCCGAGGAAGCGAAGGCGATTCTCGAACTCGCAAAAGCTCACGAGGAAGCCGGAGCCTTCGCTTGCGTCCTCGAACATATCCCGGCGAATCTGGCCGCACAGATTACGGAAGAACTCGATATCCCCACAATCGGTATTGGTGCTGGGCCCGACTGTGATGGGCAAGTTCTCGTTATCAACGATGCAATTGGACTCGGTGACTGGTTGCCGCCATTTGCCGAGGCGTTTGGCGACGTTCGTGGCGAGATGGAATCAGCGCTCTCCGGCTATGTCGAGGCTGTCGAGTCCGGTGAGTTCCCCAGCGAAGAACACAGTCACACTGTCGAGGAACTTGACGAGTTGTACTGACGAGCGAACTTCCTGAGCTACTTTGCAATGGATTGCCCTTTTACCTATACCGGTCGACGGAAGCTGTGATAGATTCGTCACCACCCATTCTGCGTGAGAACTATCAATTGTTCCGTCGACTGGTATAACCTCAGTGAACTCGAACACCCTTTTATCTAACCTGTGTACCAACCGATATGCATCCGCGCCTCCGGAGCGGAACGAAGTCACGTTCCGATTTTTTAGCCTAGGTTTTTGCGACTCGGGTGCCTGGTACCCGAGTCGCAAAAAGGTACCACAACGCATATACCGAACGGTGGTATCTGTCAGTCCAAATGCCCTCTCGACTCCCGCGGGAGCCCCCGCAACGGCTGTCCTCCATTGCATCGTGGGGCATAACCTACCTCAAAAATCGCCTTCGCATTGACACCCGGACACTCGCGCTGTTCCGGATTTCAGCAGCGCTTATCATCATCACGGAGGTGCTGTTACGGGCACGGAACTTTACGTTCTTTTACACCGACGAAGGGGTCGTTCCGCGGGACTTTGCGATGGAGCGGACCGTCGATTACGCGTTTTCGTTGTATTTCCTGACGAACGATACCAGAGTGGTTGCGCTGCTTTTTGTCCTCCATATACTGGTTGCCCTGCAGTTGCTTGTGGGCTACAAAACGCGGGTTGCGATTGTGCTCTCGTTTCTATTTGTGGTTTCGCTCGATTACCGGAACCCGTTTATCAACAGCTACGCCGACACGCTCTTCCGACTCCTGCTGTTCTGGGCGATGTTTCTGCCGCTTGGCGAGCGCTGGTCGATTGATGCCCTGCTTCGAGACCGAGCGCCGAAAGATGCATTTCTCGGCTTTGCGTCGGCACTTATCCTCGCCCAGATGTCGTATATGTACGTCCGCAATGGTATCCACAAACTGGAGGGAGACCAGTGGCTTGACGGCACTGCTGCGCCTTTGATTCTCTCTCGCGACGATATCACGTTCTTCCTCGGCGAGTATGCTCACCACGTTGCGCCACTCCTTGAATACGGAACCTACCTCTGGACCGCGATGATGGTATTTGGATTTGTGCTGATTCTTGCCCCCGGTCGACTTCGCTATCCGCTTATCGTCCTGTATATGGGCGGGCACTTTTCGTTTGCTGTCACCGTCCGCATCGGCATGTTCCCGTACGTCGCGATGGCCGGACTGCTCCTGTTCATTCCAGCGGTATTCTGGGATGACCTCGACCGCCTCAGCAAGCGGGTTGGGTCAGCATTGGAGCGCAAAACCGGCTTGACTCTCAGCCGGACTGCAATGCGAGAGCGGTTTCGGCCAGTTCAAGACCGTCTGCGACGACTCCCACGACTCGATATCGGCTATCAGGACATTCGCGCCGGCGTGTACACGTTCGGTATCTACCTCGTCGTCGTAACGATAGTGCTCGTACTGGCGCTTTCGGGACTGCAGTATGTGGGTGCAGTGAGCGAGGATGCAAACTACGACGCGGAGGTTCACCAGGTCGCCAACAGTTTCAACATCGACCAACCGGACTTCAGTATCTTTGCACCGAACCCCGGAACCAACGACCGGTATTTCGTTATCCCTGCTGAGACCGAAAACGGCCAGGTGATTGATATCTACAACGACCGGGAGAATGCCACGCTGGATAGACCGGGCGACCAGCTACAGGTTCAGTATGAGGGCTATCGCGAGCGCTTTTTCATGAACTCTATCAGAGGTGCCAGTACGAACGACACGCTTCCGGACCGATACGCGGAGTGGCTCTGTGAAACCGAAACCGGGCCGGATGGCGAACCAATCAAACGGATGGATATCTGGGTGATTACCGAGGAAGTGACGATGGACTCGCTTAACGATCCCGACGAGCGGGAACAAAGCCGACGCATCTCACACCGGTATGCATGTGGTGACCACGAAGAAGCGCCAGTTTCGACTGCGTGATTTTTTGTCCCAACTCGCCTAAGAAAAACAGTATGGATGAACTTGCGAGGCTGACGGCGCAGTTGGTCGAGATTCCAAGTCACGAGGACGAGTCGGCTGCTGGCGATGCTATCGAGGACTGGCTACGCGAGGAAACTGATGCAAGAGTCGAACGGGATGCCCACGGAAACGTCATCGCCCGCCGCGGCGAGGGAGACGAAACCCTGGCGCTCGTGGGTCATCACGACGTGGTTCCTCCAGACGAATCA
>LKNH01000154.1 GCA_001564135.1 Halobacteriaceae archaeon Tc-Br11_E2g27
CGGCAAAACACTGTCGTTTCACCCAATTCGTTATACCGGAAAATCCGCGTCCGGTTCGACTTCCGCATCAACTTCGGGCGGTGGGGCCCACTCAGTCGTCAGTTCGAGAAACTGGACAAGTATGCGTGCCGTTGCACCCCAGACGGTATACTCATCGATATAAAAATAATGCAATCGGATATCACCGTAGTACGGATGGTCTCGCCGTTCGCTGTGGTAGTTGTCGAGGTCAGTCAGCGCAGAGAGTGACAGTACCGCCACCTCAGCAACCTCGCCATTGCAAGGGTGATACGTTTCATCCGGAATCCTCCCGACAAACGGCCGAACCGAAAACTGCGAGACGGTTCGAATATCATCAAGTCGACCGACGAATGTGATGTCCTCGGGACGTAGTCCGATTTCCTCCTGGCTTTCGCGGGCCGCAGTCTCTCGAAGTGTCTCATCCTCCGGCTCACGTTTACCGCCGGGAAAACTCATCTGGCCGGGATGGTTGTTCAGGTCTTCGGACCGTTTGGTAAATAACAGCTGTGGGGAACTGCTGCGGTCTATAATCGGTACCAGCACCGCGGACTCCCGTTGCTCGTCGGTGACGACTGCTGGCTCGTACCGCCGGAGCACCGAGAGGTCCATACTCTAGTCGAAGGAGCGAGCAATCTTAACTGATTTGGGATTTTGTTGATGCTATCGTTGGGTGATGGTGGTGCCATCTGATGGAGGAACTAGTTACAAGACACTGGCAGCCACAGAAACAGGTATGCAGCTTGCAATAGTGAGCGATACACATATCCCCTCCCGAGCGAGCGAGATTCCCCAGCCGTTCGTCGAACGGATTCAAGGAGCTGATCACGTGATTCATGCCGGTGATTTCGATAGCAAAGGCGCGGTCTCGAACATAAGCAACCTGGCTACCGAACTCACAGCTGTCTCCGGGAATATGGACCCACACGTTGGATTTCCCCGCGTGGTGAGAACAACACTGGGGAGTGTAGAGTTTGTCATCACTCACGGTATCGGCCCGAAACACAACCATACACAGCGCGTGTTACAGACGGTTTCCGAGGAAGCAAACACGGATAATCCAGTTGGCGTGACCGGCCACACACACGAGGTACTCGATACCAAAGTAGACGGAATTCGCCTGTTAAATCCTGGCACCGCAACGGGGGCTGCCCCAGCAAAACGGAAGACAATGATGACCGCTACCGTCGATGCGGGCAAGTTGACTGTGAGCCTACACGAGTTGGAGTGAGTATGAACGGCACAGAGAGTTTTTGGGGCTGGGGAGTCAGCGAAAAATTCCCGGAGCGGAAAACACGTCGAGAGCTTGCAGAACGGCTTGAAACAGAACTCGGCTTCCCCGACCTAACGGTGCAAGAGCCACCGTCACTGTCCGAGTGTCGAGTCCCAGAGCCTTCAGTCAGCCTTCCGGAAGACGTTCCGTGCACGACAGAACGCGACGTTCGGATTCATCACACCTACGGAAAATCATATCCAGACCTTGTTCGTGGCTTTCGAGGGCAGTTCGGACCCGCTCCGGACGCCGTTGCACAGCCAACTGACGAAACCGACATTCAGCGGCTGTTGGAATGGGCAAGCGAAGAGACCGTCGCCGTCATTCCGTTTGGTGGAGGGACAAGCGTAGTCGGTGGTGTCGAGCCGGATCTCGAGGGTCGGGCAGGGTTGGACGGGACGACAAGTCGGTCGACAGGAGCCTACAACGGCGTGGTTTCACTTTCACTCGATGGCTTAGATTCAATACACGAAGTTGACGAGCGGTCGCGCCGCGCCCGGGTTGGTGCAGGGATATACGGGCCAGCCCTCAACGAGGGGCTTGAGGCGTATGGGTTACAGCTACGACATTACCCACAGTCCTACGAGTTTTCAACCGTCGGCGGCTGGATTGCAACGCGGGCAGGTGGTCATTTTGCAACCCGATACACACATATCGATGACTTTGTCGAAAGTGTCCGCGCCGTGACGCCGGCTGGTATCCTCGAGGCACGGGATGTCCCAGCTTCCGGGGCTGGCCCGGATCCGAACCGGTTTCTCCTTGGCTCGGAAGGAGCATTTGGCGTCATTACTGAAGCCTGGTTGCGTCTACAACCCCGGCCGGTTCACAGAGCACGGGTAAGCGTGGAGTTCGATAGCTTCTGGGGTGGTGTCGAGGCAACAAGAGAAATCGTCCAATCACGGCTCACACCAGCGAACTGCCGACTTCTTGACCCGACAGAGGTGTTGCTAAACGAAATACCAGCGCCCGGAAAGAGCGTGTTAGTACTCGGATTTGAATCACTTGCACAACCTGTTGAGAGTGACTTGGAGACGGCGCTTGCAATCTGTGACTCCCACGGTGGAACAATCCAGGACGAGACAGAAAGCGCTGATGCAGGCGATAGCTGGCGCAATTCGTTTTTCGATGGGCCATATCTGTTCAACCAGCTTGTCAGTATGGGGGTATTGGTCGATACCTTCGAGACAGCTGTCACGTGGGACCGGTTTGAAGAGTTACATACTACGCTGACCCGAGCGGTACAGAATGCGATGGCTGACGCCTGTGGAATGGGAGTGATGTCGTGTCGGTTTACTCACGTCTATCCTGATGGCCCCGCTCCTTACTATACATTCCTTGCCCTAGCCGAGGAGGGGCGAGAACTCGAACAGTGGCGACAGATTAAATCGGCCGCTGCTGACGTGCTGATAGCGCATGGCGCGACAATCACTCATCACCATGCAGTCGGACGCGTTCATCGTGACTGGTATGAACAGGAACAATCCGAGACCTACCTTGCCGCGCTTCAGTCAATGAAGCGAACGCTTGACCCCGCTGGAATTATGAATCCTGGCGCCCTACTGCATAACCGTGAAATACGTCGCTGATTCCGTGCAGAATCCGTTTGGGCTGGACCTCCCGTGTCGCGAAGGCGTCCCCGGCTTTGGAAATCCAAATGCTGATTTTCATCTCATTGGGAATCACCCCGGCATTCACGGGGGAACTGAGACCAGAATTCCGTTCACAGAGATGCCGTGGTCTGAGCGGTTTTTCGAAGCACTCGCGGACGGGGGATTACTCACATCCCCGGATATAGATGCGGTGACTGATAAATCACGAGTGTTCTTCTCGTATATCCACCCGTGTCTTCCCCAGTCCTCTGAGACAGAACCGGCCGTGGAAGAGTACGAAGCGATGGAATCGTTTTTCGATGCGGAGTTGCGAGCGGTTACGGCTCACATCCTCTTTCCAGTCGGGAAACAGGCGACTGCACACGTTTTGAAAACGTGCACCCCCAGACAAGTCGATACTGTCGACATGGATAACCTGCACGCAACGGAGATACGTGGTTCCGGCTGGCTTGTCGTGCCGATTCAAGAGCCGGCTAACTGGACCGAAACTGACAGAACAGCACTGGTCGAAACACTCACCACACTTCTTGCTCGTGATTATCGACAGATATCCGACCTCTCTCGGTTTCTCGGCGGCGGTGACCCGTATTCGTATATGACAAGGTGAGTCTCCACTCGGTCACTTCTCTTCTGGCGTTGTTACTGTTCACGTTGTTCACAGGAAAGCGGGCCGGAGGGGAATTGAACCCGATGCAAACACTCCCTTCGCTCATGTTTCCGTGGTTCAATTCAATTGTTTCCACTGTTCACGTTGTTCACAGGAAAACGGGCCGGAGGGGAATTGAACCCCTGACCATCTGGTTAAAAGCCAGACGCTCTGCCTGACTGAGCTACCGGCCCTCGCTCTCATATCGGGGGGTCGGGATTTAAGACCTTACGGTTGGTCGGTGAAGAAACCGGAAAGCGCTTCCTCAATTACCGTCTCCGGAAGCGTATCATCAAGCGATGCGTTGCGGTGGACCTCGCAATAGACATCCGGTGAGATACTGATTGTCAACTCACCAAGTCGATAGCCACGCTCAGCGAGTGCCTCCGCGGGTGAAAGGCCCTCGTTGATATCGGTTGCAATCGCACGGACCTCTCTGACTGTGAGGTCGTGGTCAAGTGTGGCAAAGGCGAGGTGGAATCGCGACTCTCCGGAGACACGAGCGATGTGTTTCGCCGCAGTCGGTGGAATGTTTCCGCGCGCCACATGACGACGAATCGCGTGTGGCAGATCATGGACTCGTGCCCACTTTCTGATAAACGAAACGGTGACATCACCGCCAGCGCGTTCAGCGGCCTCCTTGTACGACCCAACCCCACGAACGAGTGCGGCACAGGCCGCGGCCCCTCGGAGCATAAACACGTTATCTTCCGCACCAGCGGTGTTCTGTGAGAACGCGAGAACCGTGTCTGCTGCAAGTTCAAGACTCTCCGGGTCATCTGGGTCAAACTGGACCGCATCCTCCGCTTTCTGACCAGTAATCGATGGGTCCCCTCGAATAACCGGTGCACCCACTGGGGATTCGCGGTCAGTTGGGAATCGGTTCTCGGGCGAGTCTTCGGTCATCGTACATTCGATAACAGAGGCATTGATAAAAGGTTCACGTGATAAACAAGCATCAAAAACTATGCTCTGTCAGCACATAACACAGTCCATGACGGACCATCCCGGCAATCCGGCGGCACGGGAACTTGGATACTGCCCGTGTTGTGGCTATCTGACGCTTCCTGAGGGACAGCCCGGTTCCTACGAGGTCTGTCCGGTCTGTCACTGGATGGATGACCCGCTGCAGTTTGCGGACAGCGACTACGTGAGTGATACGAACCACGTCTCGTTAAAAGAAGCGCGCGAGAATTTTCTCGAATTCGGTGCCGCAAGCGATGGCGTTCGCGATGAAACCCGAGAACCATCACAGAACGAGCCCCGCGACCCAAACTGGCCCTACGAATGAGTTGTTCTGGCGGACAGCTAATCTAACTCTCCAGTTCAAAACTGTCTGTCGACAAGTTCGCCCACAGCGTTCCCTGTCTCCGGACCGACTGCGTTCGATTTGAAAAAGTCACAGTGACCCGTTACCTCACCTGTCAAATCGACATCTTCGTAGTTCTCTGGACGGTCGCTTCCGGTTGAGAACCAGCCTCCGCTACAGTCTGCGCCCCCACAGCCGACTGCACTGGTAAACTCACGGATAGCATAGATATTACAGACGATGCCGTCATCCTCCGAATGATAGTTGTAGACGGGACCTGAGACACTTGCTTCGATACCGTCCTTATAATTATCACAGATCGTATCAGGATCTACCGCACCGCCCAACAGTCCAACAGAGTCGACCGTTATATCAGTCTCAGCGAGTTCAGACAGTGCAACCAGTGTTACCCGTGTCCCAAGCGAGTGAGCAACGAGCGTCACTGAATCGTAGTTTTCCCTGTTAGCTTCAAGCCAAGCGGCCAGCGTTTCCCCCGCATCGTCCGCTCGCCACTTCGCCACGCTCCAGGTCGTCGATGAGTTCCACATTGCGGCGATTGTAGGCTGCTCGACTCCCTGCTCTGACAGCGCGTCATCAAGCGCTGCGGCCTGGTTTGCTCCGTTTATATCGACACTGTCGAGCAGATCGTCACCGAACAGGCCGTGCACATAAAGGACAATATCACCACTTTCCGGTATTTCATCGGTGGTTATGGGTTCATTATCCGACAGCTCAATCCGCTTGTCGGTTGCCCCCGGCCAGTTATCAACACAACCACCGGTTAAGGCTCCGGCAGAGCCGCGGTCGCTGGTCGCCGTCAGCCCAGCCGCACCTGCGCCGACTGTTGCCATCCCACCAAGGATATCTCGTCTGTTAAGTTGCTGTTCTTCGTTCCCGTTCCCCTGCAGTTTGTTACGCATATATCCCTACCACGCCTGCCGTTCACATACCGCATTTTTAATAATAACTGTGATTTACAGTATCAATACTGATAGCTGTAGCATGAGGTGTGTATCACCAGCAAATGCCAAAAGTTGGCGACGAAATCACTTTGAAATTATGACTAAATGAGACAAGTATGAAAAACCGGAGTGTCGCACAGTTTTTCCCGCTACCGCGCGTAGGGAGAGCATGTTGCTCGTTCGCGGGCGTGCTGGCGGCAGTGCACTGACGGGGACAATCTACGAACCAGGAGAAGATGTTCCGTCGTTCCGGGGTTCGCCTGAAACTGATGCCCCCTACGTCTGGATTTGTGATGAGTTCTACGAGGTCTCATCCGGTGGGAGTACACAGGTCATCAACGACCAGGAACTTC
>LKNH01000155.1 GCA_001564135.1 Halobacteriaceae archaeon Tc-Br11_E2g27
GTATCGGTCATCGATGTTCCCTCAGCCATCCGCTCTCGTTCAATACTCCGTCCCCTGTCGGGCCCGATGCCCGGCGTCGAAGGGGTGTTTTTCCTTCCGTACCTCCGTGATGAGGTCTGCGTTGTCTATCAGATAGTCGGGGGTTTCGTGCCCGCCAGTCAGGACGAGTTCGAGTCCATCGGGTTTCGACTCGACCAGCGACACGACAGCTTCGGGGTCAATAAGCGACCGGTTTGCGGCATAAAGAATTTCATCCAGAATCAGCAGGTGGACGCCATCCTCCGGCGGCCCGTCGAGCGGTAACGAACTGTCGATATCGCCCGCGTCAAGTTCTGCAAGTAGCTCTTCGGTTCGTTTGAGCGCCGCCATGGCTCGTGCTTGGTGTTCTTCATCGGCAGAGCCATCGAGCAAGCCGTGCCAGCCGTAATGGCCGGTGTTTTCATATGTGAATCCGGGCATCGCTGCAATGGCATTATATTCGCCGCGAGTTGCGTCGACACTCGATGCCCCGCCTTTCATAAACTGGAGCATGTGGACGCGGTAGCCATGTCCCGCCGCCCGAAAGCCCATTCCGAGCGCTGCTGTTGTCTTCCCTTTCCCGTTACCCCACCAGACTTGAACCAGTCCGAACTCTTCCGGACTTTCGGGCTCGATTGGTTCGGCTTCCGGGGCCTTCCCTTGTCCCGGTGTCTGTTTGAGTTGGTCGTCCGTACTTGTCTCCGATTCGCCGCTGTCGTCAGTGTTGTTGTCTGTTGTCATGGAGAAAACACCTCCGCCTGTTGGTCGGTTGTGACGCCGTATTCGGCCTCCTCAAGGGATTGTGGCATTGGCTCGTCCTCGTACCGAGACGCGAGACTGGCAGAGAGTGCGTCTCTTACACAGGCGCGAACTGCGTCACCGACAGGGGTTGCGCTGCCGGTAAACTGGACGGACTCGCCATCAGGGCTGTTGCCAACAATGACGGCGTCAGTCGTCGTCCCCGGAATCCCGACACGTCCGAGCAAGGTGGCTGCTTTCGCTTCAGCAACGACAGTCAGCAGGTTTGCCCGTCCGGCCGGCGAGAGCTGCCTGTCGACGCCAACGATGAGATTGACCGTTCCGTTTCCTTGCCCGTTGTGCACGTCCTGCCTATCAGTTGCCGCCGCTGGTATCTCTGTGTTGGTTTCGCTGGGGACTGGCTCCATCGGCAACGCCGCGGGATTCGAGACACCGGCGGTTGCATAAGCAACTGCAGGGCCGAGGCGAGCGCCGCGGAGATGACCCATGTCGACACCGGTCAACAGCGCGGGACCAGATTCGTCAAAGTTGCCTGCAGCCAGTCGCTCGTCGATGTAGGCGTCTATATCGGTCCGCTCCCATCCCTCGGGGACGCTGATGTTGTAAGCAACATCTGCCTGTCTCTCCCCGCCGTTCCACCCGGTCGAGAGCCATCTCGTGTCTGCTCGTCGGAACTGTGCGAGTTCGTTTCGAATTGTGACCTCAAACATCGGCGAGCACCTCCAGCAACCGGTCGTTTTCTTGGGGGAGGCGAACGGCAACCCGGATATGGTTGTCAAGCCCGTTGAACGTCCGGGCATCCCGAAGCACCACACCCTGCTCCCGGGCATGTTGGCAGATATCCGAGACCGAGCGGTCGCCGACATCGAACAGCAGGAAGGGTGCGTCTGATGGGTAGACGGTAAACTGCTCTGCCAGCGCCGTTCGGAGCCGTTCGCGCTCGGACTCGACACGTCTCCTGGTCTCCGCGATAAATTCTGTCTCACCCATCGCAACGATGCCTGTTTCGAGTGCGGGGACGCTCAGGTTCCACGCTCGTCTGGCTCCGCGTAGTGCATCTCGAAGGTCACCGGTTGCGACGGCAAAGCCTGTCCGGATACCCGGCAGGCCAAAGAGCTTTGTCAGCGACCGGGCGACGATGACGCCATCAGTACCAGCGAGCGATGGCTGGTCAGTAAAGCCGAGAAACGCTTCGTCGGCGAGCAGCACCGTCCCGGCATCCCGACAGCGCGTTGCAAACGCCTGCAACGCATCAGGGTCGGCGGCCTCTCCCGTCGGGTTGTTCGGGGTACAGACGATAGCCAGCGCGTGGTCTGTCGGGTCGGTTTCGAGAATTTCGTCATGAGGAACAATTTCCGGCGTGCCGCCCTGCAGGCGAACCTCTCGTTCATACTCCCCGAAACTCGGGGCGGGGACGAGCACGGAATCACCAGAGGAGACGACGAGCGAAATTGCCAGCCGAATCGCCGCAAGCCCGCCCGGCGTCGGGATAATCCCTTCTGGCATACAATCGACATAGCTCGCTGCCGCAGATTTGTATCGCTCCGGTGGCTCCGCTGGATAGCTACGGGCTGCCTCGAAACTGTCGTGGAAGGCCCCCTCGACGGCCGCCGGAACGAGCGGGTTCGTGTTCGCGCTAAAATCGAGGACCGAGGGGTCGTCGCTGCTTCCGTGCGGCGTCCGACCGACCGAACTGGCTGCCTCAAAGTCCATCTCAGCTATCACCGTGTTGACTGTCCAGTGGGTGTGTATCTCCGTCCATCTTTCTTCTGAGTGCTTGTGCAATCTGTGCGTCTCGCACGTAGTTGACGTTGACGGCGAACCGCACGTCGTCGCTCACGTACACGGTATCGCTGTCCGTGTCATCAACGATATTGACGCCAGCAGGCGCTCGCTTCTGGTCACCGTCACCGCTCCCCGCCATCGTCGTCCCGACGGAAACACCAAGGCCCCGTTTCCGCTCGACCGGGACACAGACCGTCAGGGAATTACCTTCGTAGGCATGAATGACTGCATCGATTGCCGACCCATCGAGCAACGGCAGGTCGGCAGCGACGGTCAGTACTGGTCGTTCGACCTGCGCAAGCGCATACTGGAGGTCGGCAACGTAGCCATCACCCGGCGTCTCGATGGTCGGGACGTCGCGCAGACGCTCCTCGACCCACACCTTCGTTTCCGGTGCGTGGGGAGATACGACTGCGTAAGTCGTCTCTACACTGCTTGCTGTGAGTGCCGAACAGACCCACTTGACCATCGGCTTCCCGGCAATCTCATAGAGCGGTTTCTCGACTGTCGTCCCCAGTCGTGTCCCTTTCCCGCCACACATCACCAGTGCATCCATGCAATCACCCCCGCGTGGAGTGCAACGACCCGCACGAGTTCGTTCGTCGCACCGAGGACGTCACCGCTGACGCCACCCAATGTCTGTCTCGCCCAGACGAGCGCACAGAGCGTGACACCCGCTGCGGTTGCTGCAACCGCTACTGCTGGGCCGACCGCCGGCCAGAGCAGGGCGAGGGCGGGCACTGAGACGATGATAATTGGGACCAACGACAGCGTGCCGGACTGGCTGGTGAACTGTGAGCCAAGTCCTTCGTGGGGAGCAGTCCCGAGGCAGACGAGCGCTGCCATGCTCGCTTTCGCCCACACTTCCGTCACAATAACGAGGCCGACTGCGGTCCCTATCGGGAGATCCGCAAGCTGGACTGCCGCGGCGGCCAGGCCAAGGAGGACAATCACGAGCGAAGCCATCCCACCGACGCCGATTGTGGTATCACGCATCACTTCCCGCCGTCGTTTCTCGTCGCCGTGGACGACGAGGGCATCCCCGAGGTCAGTCACCCCGTCCAGATGGTTGATACCTGTCAGCAGATACAGCCAGAGGACGAACGCGACAGCCACGCTCGCCGTTGGAAGCGGGAGGAAAAACACCAGCGCAAGGAGCGCACCCACGAGATAGCCGACAAGCGGAAAGGCAACTGGCTGTGCAGTCAGTGCCTTCCACGACCGTTCGCTATGTCCCACGGGAAGCTGTGTGAGAAAGCCAACAGCGCCGTAGGTCGCTCTCAGAACCATCCAGCCACCTCCGGTATGAGGTCTGGCACAGTCACGGCCCCAACCGCCCCGCCGAGTGCGAGGACGCCAGCAACAGCGACAACGCGCACTGCCCGCTCGCCGTCGGCAACCGTCGGAAGCGGCCGGTCAGGGTTGAGCGTGTAGGCGTCAGCCTTCTGTAATTTCACGTTGAGTGCAACCGCCAGTGTCGCCATCGGCCAGCCGGAGTTCGGGGAGTCCGGAACGCGTGCCCACTCGCGTGCTCGAAGGAGGGCAGTTGGCTGGCGAGCCGCAAGAGCGAGCAGAAGGGCACTCACACGGGCTGGCACCCACATCACCGCATCATCAAGCTGTGCACTGGCTGCCCCGTGCGGTTTCGTCCGGTAGCCGAGCATCGAATCCAGCGTATTGACGGCTTTCACCCAGACGGCTGCCGCGACGCCAATTGCAAGCGAGAGCTGTGCGCCAAGTGCAAACGCCACAAGTGGGGCAACGAGTCCATCCGCAAGATTTTCCGCCAGACTTTCGACTGCGGCACTCCGGAGTTCGGCGGGCGAGAGTGTCGAACTGTCTCGCCCGACGAGGGCACTGACTTCCTCCCGTGCTCGCTCTGGCGTCGCATCCGTCCCCGCAATAACCTCCCGTCCCACATCGAGCAACATCCGCAGGCTCATCGTGGCAAACAGGAGGAGGCCGCCGACTGCCGCGCCAAGGAAGGGAGAAACAGTTGTTGCACCGGCAGTGACTCCCCAAGCGAGTATTGCCACAGCGAGGGGGAACGAAATGGCCACTGACGTTCCGACAAGTCGTGGTCGCTGCCACTCACAGTCCACCCGCTCGACGAGCGAGCCAAAGTGGACGACCGGGTGGACTCGCGGTGGAAACTCCTTGAGAGTGACCTCCAGCGCGATAGCCAGTCCGAGTGCGAGTGGCACCATTCTCATCACTCTCTCCTCACCGGGCGTTCATCAGTCTTGGTTGCCTTCATCGTCATCTTACCTCGTTGCGTTCCTCACCATGTTACCACGCAAGCTCAGTCAAATCTTCAAGTTCTGCCGGGCACTCAACAATCAGAACGTCACCACCAATATCAGCAATGCCACCGTCCGTTCGCGCGTCATCTCCGACATGTAGCAGCTCATCAGTTTTGACACCGAGGCGGTCAGCTATCTCTGCAAACGCAGGTTCAGCCGGCTTCCGCCAGCCACAGTCAACGCTCACGACGATGGCATCGAATGCCTCTGGTTCAAATGCTGACCGGGTAAGAACCTGCTCGACAAGCCCCGGAACGCTGCAGTTAGAGAGAATGCCAACCGGCACCTCATCGGAGAAAGTTTTGACGGCAGCCTGTGCCGCTGAGGGGGTCTCGACTGGCGTATCGAACGCGGCAAGCACGGCCGCTTCGAGTTCCGATTGCGGCACTGGCTCGGCAGGTTTGACACCCTCCCGCGACAGCAACGCCTCCACGTGCTCAACCAGCGATTGCTCCGTGTCGGCGCTCATATCCCCGCGTGGCTCGTGATAGACATCAAACCAGTCGGCAGGAACCGGGATGTTACGCTCGGCCAGTTCCGTTGCAATCAACTCCGCAGGATGGCTCGTTCGCTCAACCTCGACCAGCGTTCCGAAGAGGTCGAACGAGACGGCTGCTGGCGGGGAGTCGATGAGTTGCTGGATGGCTGTTTCCGTGGTCATGATACTCAGTGTGCGTTGTCGCCAGGCGTTTCAACCAGTTGGTCGTAGACGCGTCGACACTGGTCTCGGACGACCTCCATGGAAAGCCCGGCACGTGCTGCGAGTGCAAGCGCACCGCCCATACCGACACCCTCTTTCGCTTCGCCCGCAACGTACCCGGCCAGAGCGGGGTGGTCATATCCCTCAAACTCCGGGTCAGTAACCGTCAACGAGAGGTCAAGGTCAGTTGCAAGCCTCTGAATCCCTGCGGTTTCATCTTCTGCCACGAACACCGTCGTTGCGAGTTCGATATCCGCTGTCACACCTGCGTGTCGGGCCAGTGCGGCTGCCGCAGCCAACTGTGTTCCGCCGCCAAGCGTGACGGAGATGTCAGCATCGGTCGCGCCGACAATCAAACCGGCGACGGTGGCAAGCATCGGGTCGCCCATCTGTCGGACGGCCTGAATCGGTTCACCTGCGGCATCGCCAGCCTCCAGCCCGCTTGCTTCGAGTCCTGCGTTGACCGTCTGTCGTTTGAGCGAAAGAGGATTCTCGGGAAGCGACGAGGAGACGTTCGGCCGCTCGCCGAGTGCCGTCAGCACGCCGAGTGCGGTTGTCGTTCCACCCGGAATCGTCTCCGCAAGAACGAGTTCGTCA
>LKNH01000156.1 GCA_001564135.1 Halobacteriaceae archaeon Tc-Br11_E2g27
CGACCCCGTATAATGTATCGGCCGTTGCTGGCTCGTTCGTGTCGAGGTCACGGGAGCCGAAGCCGCTGGCATAGACCAGTTCGCCCTCGTGAGAAATGGCGATACTCGCTCCCGGGACGTTTGCCTCGGTGACCCAGTCACCGACGAACTGCTCAATCTGTGAAATGGTCGTCTCAGCAACCGACATAGTTGACACTGTGCAGCAAGTCGTATGAAATTCCCGCAAGCAGCAACAAAAGAAGACCGGCGATCAGTTATCGCAGACGCGCTTTGATGAGTGCGTCAAGGTCCTCACGGAGTTCGTCTACTTCGACTTCCTGCAGAACGGGGACGAAAAAGCCCTCCACGAGCATATCTTTCGCTTTCTGCTCGGGAATCGCTCGTGAGGTCATATACAGCAGTTCCTCGTCATCAACCTGTCCAACCGTTGCGGAGTGACTCGCTTCGGTATCGTGGTTGTTGATGATGAGTTTCGGTGAGGCATCTGCTTCGCTCTCATCCGAGAGCATCAGCGTATTCTCACGCTGGTAGGAACTGGTATCCCACGCGTCCCGACCGACATCCTGGACACCTTCGTAGACCGAGCGAGCGGTATCGTCAAGGACGCCGCGGGTGACGAGGTCAGCCGTCGTGTGCTCGCCCTCGTGCCAGACGCGGCTGGCGATGTCGATGTGCTGGTCCTCGTAGCCAAAGAACGCACCGACGATTTTGGACTCGCTGCTATCGCCGATAAGGCGGGTTTCGACTTCGCTTTTGGTGAGACGTGAACCAATGTTCCCCTCAATCCAGTTCACCTGGCTGTATTTCCCAGCATTGCCACGTTTGACCTGGTAGTTATACGTCTCATCGGAGAGGTTCTGGAGCGTGCCGTACTGGACGTGTGCGTTCTCACCAGTGGCGACTTCCACAACGCCGCTGTAGTATCGCTCGCCTTCGACTTCCTCGCCAGTCGATTGGCGTTCGAGGATTGTCAGTTCGGAGGAATCCTCCGCGACGACAAGCGTGTAGTTGAACAACGACTGGGAGTTCATCTCTGTGCGGATTTTTACATCCTCTGCAGCGACACCCTCGGGAACGACAACGAGCGTCCCGGCACTAAACAGTGCCGTCGAGAGTGCGGTTAGGTAATCTCGCTGTGTATCGACGACCGAACCCATCTTCTCGCGGATGAGGTCCTCGTACTCGTCGACCGCTTCCTCCCAGGCCAGCACGTCAACGCCATCGGCGCTTTCGCGCTCTTTTTCCTGTGCCCAATCGAGTGGGTCGACTAAGGTCTCGAAATCGAGTTTCGTGAGATTTGTCCAGTCACGGCCCGGCGTGCGGATGACCTTCGGCATGCCGAGGTCATCAAGCGCCGCGAGCGCCTCAAGCCGGGTTTCAAGGAGCCACTCCGGTTCACCGAGCGATTCGCTAATCTCCTGTACCTGTGCTTCCGTCAGATTTGCATGTACCTGCGTACTCATTGTATCACTCGGGGTTATCCGAGACTCCCCTCCATCTCCAGTTCGATGAGACGGTTTAGCTCAACCGCATACTCAATCGGCAGTTCTTCCGTGATTGGTTCGATGAAGCCAGCAACAATCATCTGCTTTGCATCATCGTCGTCCAGACCACGGTTCTGGAGGTAGAAGACGTCCTCGTCACCAATCTTGCCGACGGTTGCCTCGTGAGCAACGTCCACTTTGTTCTCCTGAATTTCCATGTATGGCATGGTATCGGAGGTGGATTCGTTGTCGAACATGAGGGCGTCACATTCGACGGCGGTTGAGGCGTTTTCTGCCCCATCGGCGATGTGGACGAGGCCACGGTAGTTTGTTCGGCCACCGTCTTTCGCAACGGATTTGGATTCAATCGTCGAGTGCGTGTTCGGCGCGTTGTGATAGACCTTTGCGCCGGTGTCGATATCCTGACCCTCGCCTGCGAAGGCGATTGTGATGTGCGTATCTGTTGCACCGGGGCCTTTGAGCACCGTACATGGGTAGAGCATCGTTGCTTTCGAGCCCATACTACCTGAAACCCACTCCATCGTTGCGTCTTCCTCACAGATAGCGCGTTTCGTGTTCAGGTTGTAGGTATTTCGCGACCAGTTTTGCACTGTCGAGTACTGGACGTGTGCGCCCTCTTTGACAAAGACCTCAACACCGCCGGAGTGCAGGTTAAAGGCTGAGTATTTCGGTGCGGAACAGCCTTCGATGTAATGCACTTCCGAGTTTTCTTCTGCGATGATGAGCGTGTGCTCGAACTGGCCCATTCCCTCGCTGTTCATCCGGAAGTATGCCTGCACTGGCATCTCGACTTTTGTGTCCTCTGGGACGTACACGAACGACCCACCGGACCAGATAGCGCCGTGAAGCGCGGCGAATTTGTTGTCACTTGGTGGGACACAGGAAGTCATGAAATGCTCACGGACGATTTCAGGGTGTTCCTGGACCGCCCGGTCCATGTTCATGAAAATGACTCCTTTGTCTTCCCACTGCTCTTTCATGTTCTGGTAGACAACTTCGGACTCGTACTGTGCGCCGACGCCCGAGAGGGCGTTCTTTTCGGCTTCCGGAATGCCGAGTTTGTCGAAGGTATCTTTGATTTCTTCAGGGAGTTCCTCCCAGTCATCGACGCCAGCGCGGACGTCAACGTCAGGTCGGATATACGGGACGATTTCGTCGATGTCGACCTCTGAAAGGTCCGGCTGCCCCGGCCAATCCTCCGGCATCGGCATCTCTTGCCAGAGTTTGAGGGCACGGAGACGCCGTTCGAGCATCCACTCGGGCTCGTCTTTATCCTCGGAGATGAGTCGAATCGTCTCCTCGGTCAGTCCCTTCTCTGCTTTCA
Organism: Halobacteriaceae archaeon Tc-Br11_E2g27; assembly: GCA_001564135.1. Lineage (GTDB taxonomy): Archaea > Halobacteriota > Halobacteria > Halobacteriales > Haloarculaceae > Halovenus. The sequence continues at coordinate 2,830 of LKNH01000156.1, forward strand.
GCGCAGCACTTTCTTCTTTCTTAAATTCGAACCGTGCTTCGGTGTCGGTTTCTTTGAGGTGGTCTTCTGAACTCATGTTTGTAGTACCTGGTATTATGCGGTCTCGTAGACCTCTTCGCGGACCCAGTCGTATCCCTCGTCTTCGAGTTCTTCTGCGAGTTCTGGGCCGCCGCTTTTGGCAATTTTACCGTCCAACATAACGTGGACGTAATCCGGTTCGACGTAATCGAGAATCCGCTGGTAGTGCGTAATCTGGAGGATACCAGCGCCCTGCTCATCGCGCAGCGCGTTGATACCGTTCGAAACGTCCTGGAGTCGGTCGATGTCGAGACCCGAGTCGATTTCGTCAAGAACGGCGATTTCTGGTTCGAGGATTGCCGCTTGCAACACTTCGTTTTGCTTTTTCTCTCCACCGGAGAAGCCGGCGTTAAGATAACGACTGGCGAATTTCTCATCCATATCCAGCTGCTCCATTTTCTCCTGGAGAATCTGCTGGAACTCGGCAACACCAATCTCGCCCTCGTCGGCTGGTCCTTCCATCGGCGAAGTCTCGTAGCCTGCATCGTCCTCGTCGTCAGCTTCGGCCTCCTCCTCGTCTTCGAAGAGCTCTTCGCGCTCTTCGAGTTTTGCGTTCAGTGCCGTACGGAGGAAATTAACCATCGTCACGCCCTCAATCTCGGCGGGATACTGGAACCCAAGAAAGATACCGAGTGCAGCGCGTTCGTTTGGTTCGAGTTCGAGGAGGTTCCACTCGCGCATATCATCTGGAATTTCCTCGTCGTACTCGTCCCCCTCAAGAACGAGCGTTACGTTCCCGCCGGTGACTTCATATGCTGGGTGCCCTGCGATAATCTTCGCAAGCGTCGACTTTCCACTGCCGTTTGGTCCCATCATCGCGTGAATCTCGCCGCTACCGACCTCGAGGTCGACGCCGCGAAGAATCTCTTCACCGCCATCCTCTGCTACTTTCGCCTGTAGATTTTCGATTTTGAGTTGTGCCATAGTTGTGTCTTAGGTCAACCGAAAACTAGGTTGAGAGAGGCATAATACTTTCGGGTTTCTCCCGTCTCGTTTCTCTTTTGGAAAATACTATTTTATCTTGAAGAACTTTAACACCTGAAACACAATACTGAGTTTTTGAAATGGCGAGTTGAAACTCAGTTATGTGGTAAGCAGGCCCAAAACCTCACTCCTCCATTGCGAGGAGGGTGGCACCAGAAGATTACTGCTTTTCAGCTACCTCAAAGACATGGACGTTATCTAAGCTCTGCCCGTCAAAAGCGATGTCGATGAAGGCTTCGACATCTATCTCATCAAGGGTTATCGTTTCCCCCGGTTCAAGTTCGGTAACCTCCTCCGTGGGTTCTCGGACCTGTTGTTCACCGTCGATATACCCCTCAAAAGCAATCAGTTCCATATCGATAGTATCGCCACCACCGTGTTCGATAGTGAGAGTCTCTGCTGATTCGTCGTAGGAGTATTCGAACGAGACAGTTGGTGTCGATACAGCACTCAAGATTGTATCCGGTCCACCATCACCAACCCAGTGCACACTGACTCGGTCTCCAATTTTCACTCCAGCTACGGTCAACTCCTCGCCTGGTTCGAGCGAATCTCCGTTCTCAGTGAACTGCGTTTCGGTCGGCTCACCGTTCAGTCTAATTTCGTAGCTCTCGGCTGAAAGTGTCGATTCGTTTGGAACCTCGGTTGTTCTCTGTCCATCCTGATGACCTGCTTCAGGATAGGTGACTGTAGCAGTTTCCTGGTCGGTGTCAAAGGTAATCTCGAAATTACCTGGTGGTGTAAGGTGCGCGCCGCCGATAGTCACTGTCTCACCGTCAGTGCGCTCGTAAGCGACGCGAATAACATAATCAAAATCCACATCTTCGACCTGTTTTGTGTCTCCAGGTTCGAACGAATCAGTGACGTCGACCGTTCTTGTTGGGTCGTCGTGTCGTGGCCCCTGGTCGTCATAGACATCAATGGAAAGACTGTCGCCAGACAGTGGTGGGCCGTCGTGATAGTAGATTGTTGCCGTATCCGTTTCAGGGTCAATCTCGATATTTATCGGGAACTGGAAGGGAACGTTTGTCCCGACACCGTGACTTCCTCTCCCGTCAGGACTCTCGAATGAGACAGTCATCGAGTCACCGGGCTCAATAACATCCCACGGGATACCGATAACTGTTCCCTCGCTAATTGTCTCGTTTCCACGGGTCCAGTCAACATCGAGAGTCTCCTCTTCGATTTCTATTTCGAACTGTTCGACATCGAATTCGTCACCATCGGTGAATTTGAACAGAACTTCGTCGGTTTCGGCGTCGTAACCGTCGTACTGCGGAATACCCGGTGGGTCAGGTCGCTCTTCCGGTGGAACGTATGACTCCGTTTTATTGACGACAACAAGTTCATCGTCGGTCGATGACTCCCCATCTTCCATTTCAAGCGCGTACAGGTTTTCGATGAGCGTTGCAAATCCATCGGTGTACTCGGCTGCTCCGTCCTCGTACCAGCCAGCAAACGTCCACTCGATATCTTCGTCCGCTTGTTGTTCCTGCTGGAAGCCCAACACATCCGGGAGCTGCTCGGCCGAGAGCTCATCGCTTTCGTCCAGTTCATCCGAAAGCTCTGTTTCTAGGAGTTCACCTTCGACGGCGATGCCACCCGATTCGGTGGTCACCGCATTTAACACGCTGACGATATCCTCGCGGCTCGCAAGGTATGGCTGTTCGTCGTCAGAATACGCTGTGAGAACCGATTCGAGGTAAGATTTGATGCCAGCCAATCCGACAGCTCCATCGGTTGCAAACGCAAGATTCGTCTCGTCTGGGATATCAACCAGCGTGAACTCGTCATACTCGGTTCCGTCGATATCTGCATTGAGGTCGAACGACCCTGTCCAGATGGTATACGGTAACTCCTCCGCTTCGTCAACACCCTCGGCTCGCAGAAACCACTCCACTTCTGACGAACCATCTAGAACCTCCGTTATCTCGTCAGTACCGGTCATCATCCCCTCGACTGACTGTGGGTCATGGTGGAGATGTATCGAAACTGGGCCGTCCGGGTCATAGAGATATGCAAGCGCCGACTCCACGTCCGACGGAAGCTCCAGCATGTCTTCGAGTGATTCGTCCCGGGAATCGTCTTCATCTCCGGAACCGTCAGGGTCTGATTCCTCTTCGAGACAACCAGCAATACTCATTGTCAGTGCCATTCCTGATGCTGTCAGGACTGCTCGTCTGGAGGGCCGTTTCATAGGTTTTGTTTATCAACCAACCTACTTAAAAGCTAATCACCTGTA
>LKNH01000157.1 GCA_001564135.1 Halobacteriaceae archaeon Tc-Br11_E2g27
ACTCGATGTAGTTCAGCAGGCGAGCGAACGGCATCTTGTGGGTCTTGTCGTTCACGTACCGACCCTTGTCGTTATCGAAGCGCAACCCCGTCATATCACCGAACACGATGACGGCGTTCCGTTCACGAGCACGGGCGACGAGTTCGTTTGCTACCTGATGCAACTCGTGTTCAACCTTCCGCGATTCCTTATCCCCAAGGCGTTCGATGACCTGCGCTCCCGAGCGAACCTTCGCCTTCCCAATGCTCTTGCGGAGTTGCTTGTAGTGTTCGCGGACACGACGCACTTCCGCGCCGTGAAACTGCGTGTCACGGTCGGAAAGGAACGTACTAACTGCTATCCACTTCGCACCCATATCGACAGCAAGAACGTCATCGTATTCGTCTGCGACGGCCACAGACCGCTTGCAGACGAGGTGAACGTACCACTCACCATCTCGGCGGACGAGTTCCGAGTCCCGGATGTATTCGTCTTCGAGCAGGTGTGTGTCTTTCTCGGGGACGTGGACGGGAACCCAGATGCTATCTCCGCGTTCCTTCTCGGGATTGTAGACGGGAAGTTTGAACCACCACGACGACAGCACGGTATCCTCGTCGTGTTCGATGGTAATACAGTCGTTACGGAGGACGACCGGTTGCTCGGTGTCCTCTCTCGGGTTCTTGTTCGAGCGGACTTTCCCCGCCTGTTGTGTAGTTGCGGAGTAGAGATTCACTTTGTCGTCACCGTGAACGGCATCTTGGAACGCGAAGTATTCGCGTTCGATGAGTCGGGCTTTCCGCTCGGTCAGCGAGTGAAGTTTAACCCGTACCGTGGTGGTGACTTCCCGACGCATCGTTATTGTCCAGTCTGTGCTTCAATGTACTCCTCAATGGTCTGAGTCGATACCTCTCCTGCCGAGGAGACAAAGTACGAGCGCGTCCATAGCGAGGGGAGGCCGAAGTCGAACTCGTCTCGGATATTCCGCGAGGTATAGCCCTTGACCTGCTGGATGATTTTGTTCGGGGAGAGTTTTGGGCTGCCTGTGATGAACAGGTGTACGTGGTCCGACTGGACTGCCAACCGGAGGATGTCGAGGCCGAGCTCGTCGGCTTTCTCCTCGATCAGTTGTTCGAGCCGGTCGGCAACCTCGTCCGTCAGCACCGGCTTGCGATATTTCGGACACCACACAAAATGGTAGTGGAGATTGTGAACCGACGTTCGTTCTCGACTATACCCGCGTGGCATAGTCTTAGATAGACATCTCTCACTATTAGATGTTTTGATTCCATCAACCCTACACCGTGCTATCGAGGAGTGATTGTGTCGGCTTCGTCGGATTCATCCACACGACTAAAGTCGTGGGCTTTCTCCTCGAATCTCTGTAACCAGCATTCTCCTGTTTATTCGATATTGACAACTGGACAGTCCTCACTCTGGTCGACCGCAACTGCGTAGCCGAACTGTTCTAACAGGGCGATACTCGTCTCGACATGGTCCGTGAGTGCTGGGAGACGAACCTGTCCACCAGCCAGTGCAAGTGGCAGTAACAACTGGTCGGCAACGTGTGCATCAACGGTCGCCGTGCCGTCGTGAAACGCAAGCGCGCGGTCGACGGCATCGCCTGCGACGTCCTCTGCTGGTTTTCCGCGTTCGCCGATGGCATCGAACCCTGCTCGGGTGTGTTCATACTTCAGTACAATTGACACTGCAGAACCGGGGGATTTGGTCTCCGCGGTTGCAGTTACTGTTTCTGTCACACCGACGCCGGCCGCTTCGAGTCGTTCCCATGCTGTTTCTGCCTGTCGTGCTGCGACGTCGCTTTCGGCCAGCGACCGCGACTCCCGAGAGTAAACCTCCGCACTCACAAGCGCTCCGCGCTCGGTATAGTGAATGGGCGAAAGCTCCGAGGGGGCGAGATGTAGCGTCGCTTTCCCGCCGCCCGCCGGATAGAATCCCGTCCGGTGGCGCTCAACGGCCACAGCGAGTCCGTTTTCCCGATAGAGGGGCACTGTTACCTGTTGGTAGGTCGACAGCGGCGGCGACCACTTCACATCGGTTCCGCCGGATACCGTCACGGTGAGTGGCTTCTCAATTGCCGTTGCAAGCGAAACGAGGGTCTCAAAGACGAGGGTAATGCTCCCTGCGGTTTCGACATCGACTTCGACAGTTCCGCCAGTTGGTTGATTCGGCCGGAAGGTAACGGTTCGTGAGTCAAGCGCTGCCCCCTCTACGTCGGCATCACAGACTGTTGCAAGCGCATCAAGTGCCGCGAGATGCTGGTGTTTGAGGCCGGGATTGGGGCGATTATCCCTGATTGCGCTGATACGGACGGGCGTCTGGGTGAGTGCCGCGAGCGCAAGGCTTGAGCGAAATAGCTGTCCACCGCCGCTGCTGGCGTCAATCTCCCGCATACGAATACTGTGTCGTGATAGTTCATCAATGGGATGGTCGGCAACGGAGACCCGAGACCAGCAAGGCTTAGGGGACGGCCGATGAGTGTTCACCCATGTCCGACGAGACGAACGGTGTGGCGACGCCTGAACTCACCTCGCTGATGGAGTCACTCGAAGCCGAAGCGGCACAGGACCGACCGGCCGAAGAGACCCCCGAAATCGGTATCGTCATGGGCTCGGATTCCGACCTTGATGTGATGATGGGCTCCGAGACGGGTCGACCGGGGGCCTACGACGCGCTGACGACGCTCGATTTTGCCGAACAGACCGACCACGAATCACCCCCGGACGAACGGTTTACCTTCGAAACCTACGTCGTCTCGGCACACCGGACACCGGAGTTGATGTACACCTACGCCGAGACTGCGGCTGACCGGGGTATCGACGTGATTATCGCCGGCGCTGGTGGAAAAAGCGCCGACCTCCCGAACATGGTCGCTTCGATTGCGTATCCGATTCCGGTTATCGGCGTTCCGGTCCAGGAGAAATCGCTCCAGTCGGTCATCGGGATGCCACAGGGCGCACCGCTGGTCGCTGTCGATGCCGGAAAATCATTCAATGCGGCGCTTTCGGCCGTGCAGATGCTCTCGCTCGAACACGACGAGTTGCGTGAGCGACTGGTCGAATATCACGAGAATCTCAAGGATGATGTGGCGGTTGCATCGAAACGACTTCATTCGCTGGGGACGCCTGGATTCAAAGCCCAGCGGGAATAGTCTTGATACCGTAATCACCGTCTCATTGGCACAACGGTTAATATTTTCCCACAATTAGTGGGAATATGACCAAAGTCGACTCAAAAGGTCGAATCGTCCTTCCACAGGAGCTTCGTGAACGTCTTGGAATCACTCCGGGGACGGAAGTCGAGATACACGAAGACGACGGGAAAGCGGTCGTCATGCCTGAAGACAATCCGGAACAGATTATCGACCGTATGGAGCAACTGGTCAAGGAGGCATCCATGGAGTCTGGTGAGACAGAACCCCTCGCTACGGATGACCCAGTGGCCCAAGCACACAGGGAAGCCATCAGGAAAGGAGCAGAACAGAAAACCGATGAGTAACAGCGACGGTCCATATCTGTTTGATGTTGGTGTTATTGCACTCGCCCATGCTGATGTCCCTGTTCGCGACGCTGCACTCTCGTATGTTCGGGCTGCAATCGCTGGCGAGATTGATGCCGTCGTTCCGTATCCCGCCGCTATTGGTGCTCACACGGTCTTGACGGCTTACTATGGCTATTCGAATGCTGAGGCGTCCCGGTTGATGCAAAATTTCATGGACGCAAAGCGAATTCACTGGTACGATGGTATGCCTGAAACAGTAATTCGCGGGGGACTTTCGCTGGCAGCTGAGGCGAATATTGGCGGCTGGGATGGCTATTATGCACAGGTTGCAATTGAAGAAGGGGTTCAGACTGTGTTGACGATTGATACTGATTTTGAACGGTTCGAGCAGTTTGAGACCGAGATTATCCTCTCTCCGGAACAGTTTCGGGAGTTGAACGTATTTCTTGAATCATGCTAGCGCTGTTGGTGGTTCATCATTGCCCGCTTGGAAAGGGGTTATTGTCCTTGGTCACAAACTGATAGCTATGACATTCGACCCGAATGCGAGTCTCCCACAGGAAGAGGTCACCGAACACGTTGACTCCGTTATCGAAGAGAACGACGTCGTCCTGTTCATGAAAGGGACGCCGGTGATGCCACAGTGTGGTTACTCCGACCGTGCCCTGCAGTATATCGGTCAATACCGCGAGGATTTTGCGACCGTCGACGTGCTGGAGTCACTCGATGAGTACCGCACCGCCCTCGAAGCACACAGCGGCTGGGAAACGATTCCGCAGACTTTCGTCGACGGCGAGTTCGTCGGCGGTAGCGACATTCTGGTGGAACTGGAAGAACGCGGCGAACTCGAAGAAACGTTGCAGGCCTGAACCAGGCAGGTTTTTTTTATAAAACCGACTGACAAGGTGCCGTTACACCTATTACATTCAATTACATTCTATCATGTATGCCAATCGATATTGAGCGCTTTGAGGAAAGCCCTGTTCATGAACTTCGAGCAGGTGACCGCACCAATGCGGAACAAATCCTCTCGTTTCTTGCAGCATCGCCTAATCAGGCGTTTACACCGAAAGAAATTCACGAGGGGACCACTGTTTCGCGTGGTAGTGTGGGCGTCGTCCTCTCACGGTTGGAAGATCGTGAACTCGTGCGACACCGCGGCGAGTACTGGGCTATCGCTGCGGATAAAGACGTCAACAAGACACTCAGTGCGCTAACAACAGCCCGTACGGCGACGGAGCAACTTGGCCCGGAAGACCCTGACGAGTGGGGCCCAGGCATGGAAACACCGACTGAAGATACATAGATGACTGATATGCAGGGGGAGGTCTGGTGGGGGCCAGCACCTCATAAATCAGATTCCACATACCGTCCGTGGCTTGTCGTCAGTGATATATCACACCCATTTTCACAGGAGGAGTGTATCGTCGTGGGGATGACCAGTCGAAACCACGCTGCTGGTATTCCGATTCCTGACGAGGGGTGGATTGCTGGGGGAAGTGAAACGGATGCATACATCTCCCCGTGGTACATCATGACGGTCAAACACCGCGATTTGGATAATCAGCAAGGAGTCTTGGCTGATACACTCGTCACAGAGGCCATTGAAGCACTTCACGGCTATACTTCACTGTCGTAATTGGCTGACCTTACGGAAACGGATGATGCGCTCGTCCCAAAAGCGGCTTGAACCCGAGGTCTTCAGGAACGCTTTTCGCTCGCTCTCCAAAGTACGGCTCGCCGAAACAGAGCGGCTGTGCCTGTGGGACGACGACGCGAACGGCTTCAAACCCGAGATGAGCCACGTCACGAGTTGTCGTCCGTGCGGCGTAGGCGGTCAGTCCCGCATCGGCAACGCGGTCAAGCACTGCATCCAGTTCGGCTGCACCTTTCGGAATCTCTTCACTACCCACTGATTCGGCTGGAACCTGTGTCTCCGGGTTGACGAACTCCGCCGCTTCACCCGGTGAAGCAGCGTACCCCCCAATCTTCCCCATCGCGTTCTGTGCTTGCTCTTCTCCCATCCCGCGCAGTTCCATCCAGTTCTGGAGGGCTTCACACAGCGCCGAGGTTGCGGCAGCGACGACATCAAGGTCGGCATCGGAGCCAAAGGCAATCTTCGGGTACTCCTCGCCCTCGACGGCAACGCCGACAACCGGCACGTCGACATCCTGTGTGAGCAAAACTGCTGTGACGTCCAGCCCCTCGGAGTCTGCGCGGCGACAGAGTTGTTCGTAGGTCTCATCCTCGACAACCAGTTCGAGGGGGTCAAATGTAGAGTGCCAGGCGAGCATCGTTGCATCGCGTTCAAGCACTTCATAAAGCCCTGAAAGCATGGCTTCGACGCTGCTGTTGCCAAAGCCAAGCCCGGTCGTGATTGCTGGCCGATACCGCTTTTCCGGTGGTGGGTAGTGCACAAACTCAGCAGGGATGGCAACTGCTCTTTCAGTGTGGAGGTTCTCACCGGTCGTCCACGGAATCTCCTCGTCCTGTGGGTCGGTCTGACAGACAAACTGGTCTGGGCCGACAGCGTTTCCCAGCCCGCTGGGTCGGGCGCGCTTGAACGAATCGGTGTGATAGATACCCGCGCAGTACCGTTCCATCCCTTCCCCGAGGGCTTTC
>LKNH01000158.1 GCA_001564135.1 Halobacteriaceae archaeon Tc-Br11_E2g27
CGTCGATTCGAAGCCGGCCATTCGCCAGAGGAGTGTGGCAAAGTGATAGACTGCACGCCGATTTTCGTATGCGTCACCTGCCTCAAATTCGCGGTATTCCCGATATCCTTCGTAGAGTCGTTCTCGGAGTCGCTTCCGTGTTTTTTCATCTCGGAAGGTGGGGTCGATGAACAGAAAGTCGGTGCGTGCGATATGGTACTCCGGGTCACCGGCGAGGACGAACTGCCAGTCGAGCACCGCAGAGATTGGCTCGCTTTCGTCCGTGGCAAAGAGCATATTCGCCGGTCTGAAATCATCGTGTACGAGCCGGGGACTGTCAGTTCCGTCGATGATATCGATGGTTTCATCGAGATGCTGCTGTGCATCGGCCTGCAAATCCTCGAAGGGTCCGCCTTCGAAGGCATCGATTGAACCGGAGACACTTTCATAAAAAAACTGCTGCCAATCCCAGGTAAACTCATCGACAATGAGCTTTCCGCTCTCATCGAGTATTAACCGACCGTAGCCTTCGAAGGCAAGTTGCTCGTGCATATCTCCCAGAATGCGACCTGCATGTTCGATAACGGCTTCGTGGGTCTCCTGGTCGAGTTCACCGAGCGATTCGGCGAGATTCTGTCCCCGGATTCGTTCCGTAACGAAATACGAGTCGACGTCGAGTTCAGGAGTCTCTTTGTAGACGAGGATTCGCGGCACTGGAATGTCGGTTCGGTCCGCAACGTAGTCATGCAAGAATGGCTCCAGCGCAAAGTCAGGATCACCGGCCTGAAACTTCACAACGACCTCATAGCGGTCGCTGTCAACAAGCAGCGTGACCAGAAACACTTCACCCTGATGGCCTGCTGTTGGCCGCTCAAAGGAGAACTCGTCGTAGGCTGGCCCGGATTCATCAAGGACAGCCCTGATATCTCGTTCGGGGTCCGACACACGCACCGATACGAGATAGTCCTAAAAAAAGGTACCCGTCGTTCGTTCCGAGAATTGAACGCTGTCCCGGTGTGATATCAAGCGGCGTCGTCCAGTGCTGCTCGAATTTCGCCAGCCAGATAGACGGCAATCGGAACGGCCTCGCTTTCGACAAAGCGGGCAATCTCTTCGCCATCTCGCTCGACGACGACCGTCGGGATATACTCGATATCGTACTCGTCGACGCCGGGTCCCTCTTTGTTCTGGTCGAGTTCGTAATGTTCGATATGCTCCTCGGGAATCTCTGCGGCATCGAGCGCGGCACCGAAATCCGGAAGCTGTGACCGGCAGTCCTTACACCAGTCGCCGCCCCACACTTTGTAGACGAGTTCGTCGCTGTGTGCTTCGAGGGTGTCGACGGTGTCCTCGTGAGCGCCGGCACTCCAGACCGGATTGGGTTCGAGCGTTTCCAGTGGCATACGACACAGTGGGGTATCCAGTGGCATAAACACAGTCATCGCCTGTCCGGGCCTGTTGCCTGTCGAATCGACAGGATAATACGCGGACTGCAAGAAGCCGTAGATGAACGGCAATATCAATGCCACCGAACCACCTACGACGTCAGCTGGCAGCAGTTCTTGTCATCGGAATCGGTGGGTTCGCTGGCGCGAATCTTCGATACCTTGTCGACCTCTTTCTCGCATCGTCGCTTCTGAGTACGCTCACTGTGAACGTCCTTGGGTGTATCGCGCTTGGGTTTTTGCTCGCTGATGGCGTCGCGACGGAACTGGTCAGCGAGCGGAGTATGCTGGTGCTTGCGACGGGATTCACCTCCTCGTTTACCACCTACAGTACGTTCGTCCTCGATGCGGTTCTCGCCGAGCCAGTGATTGGTCTGAGTTATGTCTTTCTCAGCTACGCGCTCGGATTTATCGGCGTACTCATCGGCCGGTACGTAGCCACACTCGTTGTCACCACGTTGCCAGCACGGCCGACAGGGGGTGACCACTGAATGGAGGGTGCGCTTCTCGTCGGGACCGGCGGCGCAATTGGTGCAACCCTTCGGTATACTGTCGGCCAACTCCTCGTCAGCGACCGGTTTCCGAAAGCGACCTTCGCCGTGAATCTTGTCGGCACGTTCGTTCTCGGGTTGGTCATCTTTGCAGGTGCCACCAATGAGATATTCTTGCTTATCGGGATTGGTGCCTGCGGTGCGTTTACGACGTTCTCGTCGTTTTCGGTCGAGACGGTTGAAATGTGGGATGATGGCGCTCACATGCAAGCGGTCGTCTACGCTGTTGGAACCTTTTTGGCCTGTCTCATCGGCGTAGCACTCGCAGCAGGGGTCGTGTTTGTCGCTGGGCTGCTCTGATTTCCAACCCAGTATTAAGTGGTCTCCGCCACCAGTTGGCTGTATGCAGACGTTATTACTCGATGCTGCGGATGTAGAGGAGAACGTACGAATGGTGGAGTTGATTACCGCCGTAGAGGGTGCTTTTCGGGCGTATGCACACGGGAACGTCCAGATGCCGGCAAAGTCGTATATCGACTTGCCACAGTACAACGGGGACTTTCGGTCGATGCCGGCGTATATTGATGCCGAAGAGTGGGATGGGGCAGGCATCAAATGGGTGAACGTACACACCGATAACCCGACCGACCATGACCTGCCAACGGTGATGGGGACGATGATTTATTCCGACCCCGAAACAGCCTTTCCCCTCGCTATCATGGACGGGACGACGCTTACCCGGCTTCGGACAGGTGCGGCGGCGGCCGTTGCAACGAACCACCTTGCCCGTGAGGATGCCGCCTCGCTCGGCCTCGTCGGGGCCGGCATCCAATCGTATACCCAACTTGATGCCATCGCCGAGGTACGGGATATTCAGCGCGTAGTTGTAGCTGACAAACGGTCGGAAGCTATCGATGCATTCACGGCCGAATACGGGGAGCAATTCGACGTCCGTGAGGGTTCAATCGAGGACGCTGCCCACTGTGATATTGTTTCGACTACGACGCCGGTTCGGGAGCCGATTGTCGAGTCGGTCGGTGAACAGACACACGTCAACGCTATCGGTGCGGATGCGGAGGGGAAACACGAACTGGCCGACGAGATTCTCCTCGATGCAAAGCTCGTCATCGACGACCACGAACAGTGTACGCACTCCGGCGAAATCAACGTCCCATGGGCTTCGGGAGCGCTCACTGACGACGACATCCACGGCGAGCTTCCGGACGTGGTTGCCGGGAAAGCCGATGGGCGGACGGCCGACGATGGCGTCACGATTTTCGATTCGACCGGGCTTGCCATTCAAGATGTGGCAGCAGCCCACGTCGTCTATGAGCGGGCGAATGCGGATGGAAACGGAACTCCATTTGGACTCGTTGGAACGGAAAAGTAGTCGCTAGAGTCCCATCCAACCTTCGACGACAATCTCTTCGAGGAAAAAGAGGGTAAAGACACCAAAAATAAATGCAATCACAATTCGTCTGTCAAATACCTGCGCTACGTCAGTCCGAACGAGGTCGAACATTTCCCAGGTGACTTGAACGATGGCTCCGGCAGCGATGGCGAAAAACAGCGTCGCTGACCACGGCGTATAGGCGAACGTCCCTATCCATCCGCCGACAATGACACCACCGCCAGCGAGCAGTCCGAGGACAAAAAAGTGCCGCAGTGGCGGGCCAACCCGTTCACGAGCAAGAGCAGCGATGACAGCTGGTCCTTCCGTTACGTTGTGCATGATAAATCCGATTGCAAACAGGACAACCAGCCCCATCTCGCCGCTCACAAAGGAGGCACCGATAGCCAGCCCTTCACCGATGCTATGCAGGCCAAGGCCGATAGCAACGAGATACGCCACAGTCAGCCCTTGGTCCTCAAATCCTGCTGTTTTTCGTTCACGCCAGCGGCTGACTAGCTCCATTGCAGCCATCGTTGCCAGTGCGGCAGCGATGGCACTCCCGCCAGCGAGTGCTGGGGTTCCGGTTTGAAGTGCATACCCTCCTGCCTCGCTGGCCATCTCAATTGCGATGAACGTCAACAAGCCAGCGGAAAACGCAAGTACTGCGTGAATCCAGCGGGCATCAAGCTGTTGGAACAGCGGGAACCACAACATCCCAACCAGTACCGGTAACACACCAGCAATAAATCCGATAACGGTCATCACAAGCAGTATCTGGGTGGTCCCCTCCGCTGCTAGCCAGTTGAAATCAATCGTTACATACGCTGCAAACCCGAGAGCAAGTAACAGGCCAATGATGACAAACGGAGCAACCAGCAACACCCACACTGGGAGTTCGTCGCGTGTCCGTACGTGCTCTGCTTCCATATCTGTTTTAGACACGTCTAAAATAAGTATTTGTTGGTACTAACAACCCTCAAGACCTGCCAGATAATACGATACTATCGGCCCACACTATGGGTGTTTTTTCGCCTACTCCAGGTGAATTGCCGGACGGAACGGAATCGCCTGGTCGGCTTTCCCATCATCGCTCTCATCGGCATCAAGTACCTCGATGGTTGCCTCGAATTCAGCTTCGAGGAACGAACTGGCGTCTTCGTAGACCGTTGTCTCGTCTATCGTCGCAAGTACCTCGAGTTCCTCGTCGTCCCGTTCACGGACGAACTCCACGAGGTCCTGGACAAGTTCGTTCACTTCGTTGCCTTTCTCACGGAGGGTTTCATCCTGCATCACTTTCCCCATCACCGCACCGACATCCGTCCCGACCTCCCGTACTGTCTCGAAGACGGTCTGTTTCCACTCCGGAGCCACGTACAGGCTAATCTGCTCGGGGTCGGTTCCCGTTACATCGATGATGTCGTGGATATCGTCGGTTACGTCCTCGATGAGTTGCTCGCCTGCCTCCACAGCGGGTGCCTCAAACTCCTCGGCAACGGTTGGCCAGTCGGCATCCTCTGCTGGCGTTCCGGTCAACTGTTCGTGGAGTTCGTTCGCCATGAACGGGACAAAGGGTGCAAGCATCACCAGCCGTGCTCGCAAGACCTCCTGCAGCGTCCATCTGGCACCAGGTCGGTCGAGGTCGGTCCGTCGGCGATACCATTTGAGGTGTTCGTCGAACTGATAGAAGACGAGTTGGCTGGCGGTTCGGGTTTCGAACTCCTCCAGCGCGTCGGTGGCTTGCTCGACCGTGGTCTGGAGTTTTGAGAGCAGCCAGCGGTCAATCTGGCTGAGCTGTTCGCGTGCATCGTCCGGCACGTCGGTCTCAATCACATCCACGGCTCGTCGCCAGAACCGCTCAAGCTGGTCACGGGTGGTTCCAACACGGTCGCCCCGCCAGTCGAAATCCTGCCATGGCTCGGAGGAGTTAAGCAGGAAAAACCGAACCGTGTCTGCGCCGTATCTGTCGATTGCCTCCGTCGGGGAGACGACGTGCCCGCGTGAGGAGGACATCCCTTCACCTTCCAGCAGCCCCCAGCCACTGACGGTGATTCCCTGAGGCCATTCCGGTTCGTCGAACAGTTCCGCATGGTGGTACAGATAGAAGGTGAGGTGATTCGAGACGAGGTCGGGACCCGAACAGCGGTAATCGACGGGATACCAGTATTCCCATTCGTCTCTCAGTTCGAGTGCTGTTTCGCTCGGTTTCCGAGCTTCGTCAAGGCCCGGCACCTCGCCATTCTCGACGGCATCTGCGCCATAGAATAGCGTATCGAAGAACGTCCGGTCGAGTTCCTCGGTCGGAATATCTTGCAGGTGGTGAGCAACCGTATAGTAGGACATGTAGATAGTCGAGTCGCTCAGCGGCTCGATGACAAACTCGTCATCCCACGGCAGGCGCGTTCCAAGCCCGTAGTTTCGGATGCAGGGCCACTCTTCGAGCCAGTCGATGGTGTGGTCGTACTGCTCGCGGGTATTTTCCGGGATACAATCGAGTCCAGCAACAGCGTCGTGGGCTTTCTGTGTCCACTCCTCGTCGTTGTACCGGAGGAACCAGGTGTCCTGATAGGCGACGACAACCTTACCGCCGGCACGCGAGATAACTGGCTCCGGGAAATCGTACATTTCGCCGAACGCTCCCTGCGATTGGAACTGCTCGCGGAGTTCGTCGCGTACATCCGAAATAACCTCTCCAGCAAACTCTCCGTAGGAATCATGCAGGGTCCCTTTGTGGAACTCGTCGTTGTAGAGCTCCTGTGTAACCGACTTGAGGTCTGGGTCGTCGCTGCGCTCGACACCCGCC
>LKNH01000159.1 GCA_001564135.1 Halobacteriaceae archaeon Tc-Br11_E2g27
CCCGACGCAGACGGCTTCCGTAACTACTACACAGAGGATGCCTACAAAGGACCTGAAGAGATGCTCGTCGACAAGGCCGACCTACTTGACCTCGACGCTCCAGAGACAACTGCACTTCTTGGCGGCCTCCGCACAATCGGTGCAAACTACGACGACTCCGAACTCGGCGTCTTCACCGACGAAACAGAGACTCTAGACAACGACTTCTTCGAGACCGTGCTCTCGATGGATTACGAATGGGTCCCCACCGACGAGGAGAACCGCTATGAACTCCGTGACCGCGAAACGGGCGATGTCGAGTGGGAAGGTACCCGTGTTGACCTTATCTTTGGGTCTAACTCACGACTCCGCGCACTCTCAAACGTCTATGCAGCAACTGATGGCGAAGAGAAGCTGGTCGAGGACTTCGTCGATGCCTGGACGAAAGTGATGCAAAACGACCGATTCGACCTCGAATAAGCACACGAGCACTCCAATTTTTACTCGAGTGATTCGACACCCGTTATTTCAAACCGGGCTCCGCCAGATTCACTCTCGACAACAGTCAAATTTTGAGCGGTAGGTATTTGTCTGCGTCATCGATAACAACAGTAGCCCATGTTTGAAGGTCTACGCGCAATCCAATCGTCGGTGCAGGCCGACGATACAGACGGGTGTTCGCCGTCTCCTCTTGACCCCGAATACAAAGCCCACCTCGATACGATTGGAAAAGCGCAGTATGATGCGCTTTCCCGTCGCGACAGGTCGCGTGCGATGCGATTACGAAAGCGTGTCGTCGACGGACCGGCTCTGGGGGCCGGTATCGGCCGAAATGTATATTCAGTATCTAAGGATGTTGTTCTCGATCCAAAATATGACTCATACGTCGTGAAGTTTGCCACCCCTGACCCCCGTGATACGTTTGGGCTTTCGCGTGATGGTCGAGTCCAAAATCGGACAGAAGCAGCCATCTGGACGGATAGTCAGTGTGAATATCTTGTTCCGGTAACCGCCTCACAACCTCGAGGCTACTGGCTCCTGATGCCACAGGGCAAAAGCAAAGAAACAGAGAAAGAAGACATTGCGTTTCTAAGCAACCAGATAGATACTAAATGTGGACTGGAGGGGATTACCATCGACATCACCGAACAGGATATCGTCGAACTTGATGGAGAATGGAAACTCTGTGATTATGGGTTTCGCTCTCAGAATCAGTGATGTGAAAGAAGACGGAAAACCGTTATCCGCCGAGATAGAGCTCGGTGACTTCGTCGTTATCCAGCAAGGCATCTGCGTCATTTTCGAATCTGACGGTGCCCTGGTCCAGTACACAGCCACGGTCAGAGATATCGAGTCCTTTGACCGCGTTTTGCTCAACCATCATAATGGCGGCCCCCATATCGTTGACTTTCTGGACATCCGCAAACACTTCATCAGCCGTGTTTGGCGCAAGCCCTGCTGAGGGCTCGTCAATCAAGAGCACATCAGGTTCCATCACAAGGGCACGGGCCAGTGCCAAAATTTGACGCTGGCCACCGGAGAGGTGCCGTGCTTTCTCGGTCCGTTTCTCCTCCAACAATGGGAAGCGGTCGTACAACTCCGACAGGACTGGTTTCAGGTCATCGTTTCGTGCGACTCCTCCCATACGGAGGTTCTCATCAATCGTCAGCGAGCCAAAGACGTTGTCAGTCTGAGGGACGAATCCAATTCCTTCCCGAACGATATCTTCGGGTGCCATCCCCCCTATCTCGTCCCCATGGTAGGTGATACTCCCCGTCCATGGGGAGAGCATTCCGAAAACTGTCTTGAGGACAGTTGATTTGCCTGCGCCATTCGGGCCGATAAGACACAGAATCTCATCTCGTTGTAACTGCATTGAGAGGTCAAACAGAACCTGTACCTCGCCGTAGCCGCTATCGACCCCATCAATTTCGATGACCGTTTCGCTCATCCACCACCACCTCCGAGATACGCATCGGCAACACGGTCGTCTGAACGTACTTCGTCAGGTGTACCCTCGGTCAGGACGCTTCCCTGGTCGAGGACGATAATTGGGTCTGCGAGACTCATGATGAAATTCATATCGTGTTCGATGAGCAAGAACGTCGTTCCTTGCTCGTTGAGCCGGCGGATTTGGTCCTTTAATTTGTTTGCAAGCGTTGGATTTACCCCCGCTACTGGCTCGTCAAGGAGCAGGATATCCGGGTCCGCAAGCATCGCACGCGCAAGCTCAACAAGCTTCATCTGCCCACCGGAGATATCCGTCGCCGGTTGCGTGGCCAGATGGTCAATTTCGAACTCTTCAAGGATGCGTTCGACAGCAGCGAGATTCTGCCGCTCACTTTCAGCAACGGTCGAAGGAGAAGTGAACAGTTTGTGGAAGGATTCGCCGGGTTGGTTCTGCGGGCCAACCAGCATCGCTTCCCTGACTGTCATCCCCTCCAGTTTTCGAGGAGTCTGGAAGGTTCGGATAAGCCCATTGTTGACAATCTTGTATGGGACAGTTCCTGTAATATCGTTCCCATTCAAGGTAACACTTCCAGCATCCGGCTGATAGAACCCGGAAATGAGGTTGAAAAGCGTCGATTTCCCGGCCCCATTCGGACCGATAAGCCCCGTAATCGTTCCACGCTCAACGTCGAACGTTGCCTGGTCGGTGGCAACCAATGCTCCAAACGATTTTTCCAGGTCCGTAACGCTGAGAACGACATCATCCTTGTCGAGGTTCGCACCTGTCCGGCCGGTTCCACTCTGTACAGGTGAGTTCTCTTGCATTTCTATATCACTACCCGACTCACTCATCGGAATCACCTCCACCTGACTGCTCAGTAGAGACATCTGTCGAACCTTGCATCTCGCCATCAGTCTTTGCTTCTCTGACACCCATCTTTGGAGTGGTTCTGTTGTCATCGTCAATCGCAGTTGGCCAAATCAACTCCCGCTGTGGTGGGAGAACTCCTTGTGGTCGGAACCGCATCACAAGGACAATCAACAGCCCAATGAGCAGGAGTCGAAGTGGACCGGGGTCCAGTGCGAAAACTGGAACATCACCGACAAACCGGGGGCCTTCACGGATAGCGACGACAACGAAGCCACCCAGAAGCGCCCCGCGGTTTGAGCCTGCGCCACCCAGCATCACCGCCACCCAGACGTAGAACGTCGTAATCGGGTCAAGGTCGCCGGGATTGACGAACAGGTTCAGGTGGGCGTAGAAGACACCAGCAAGTGCCATAATAAGCGAGCCAAGCACGAACGCCTGCATTTTGTACCAGTAGGTATTCTTTCCGAGCGCTTTTGCGAGATCTTCATCCGAGCGGATTGTTCGGAGCACTCGGCCCCATGGCGCACGGTGAGCGCGCCGGAGGACGAAAAACGCAGTTCCCAAGAACGCCAGCATAAGTGAGACGTTCAGTAACTGTCGCCAGAACGATGTTCCAAGCACCACTGCTTGTCCCGGGATGATTTCTATCTCTAACCCAGGCATCGTTTCAGGGAACGCTGAGAGGATAGGCCAGCCTTCGAAAAAGCTGGGAATCCCACGCAGCCCCTGACTACCAGCAGTATAGTCCCCTTCGTTGAGGATGACCATCCGGATAACCTCAGCCAACCCGAGCGTTGCAATTGCCAGATAATCCGCCCGAAGTCGCAGTGTTGGAATACCGATTGCAACTGCGACCACTGCCGCGAGGGCAAGTGCGAGGGCGAGTCCAAATATCGGGTTGAACCCGCCTGCAAGCGGTGAATTGCTCGCGGTCATTATCGCTGCTCCGTACGCACCGAGGCCGAAGAACGCCGCGACGCTGAAGTTGATGAGGCCGGTAAAGCCCCACTGTGCGTTCAAACCAAGCGACATGAGTGCATACATCCCGCCCAGGCCGAACAGGAACAGGAAGTACGTCGGGGAGAGCACGCCACCAAGCATCGCTAGCAAGAGCGCGATTGCGACGGCAGCCACTATACCGGCAACAGCCTGTTCTGCCTTTGTCATCTTTTCCCAGTAGGTCCGGATGGATGAAAGTCGACTCATTGTCATCCACCCTCCCCGCCGACCGCCTGGCCAGCGATTCCTTCCGGTCGAACGAGCAAGACCAGAACCATGATAACGAAGGCAATTGCTGCGCCATACTCGCTTCCGATTGGAATACCGACTGTGGAGAGAATTGGTGTCATCTCAACAATCATCCCGATGAGAAATCCACCAAGCATGGCTCCATAGACGGAACCAATCCCACCAAGAATGACAGCTGCGAATATGATGAGCAACTCATTGAATCCCATCCGTGGCACGAGTTGGTTGAACAGTCCGAGGAAGGCACCACCCGCTCCCGCGAGTCCAGCGCCAATTGTCCAGGTCCAGAGTTCGACGTTACGTGTCCGGATACCACTCGCCCGTGCCAAATCGGGGTTATCCGCAGTTGCTCGCATTTTTCGTCCCAGATCAGTATGTTGTAAGAGGATGTGCAAGCCGACGACAAGAACGATTGTCGAGATGACAATCGCCACGTCGTGTTCTGTCACTCGAATTCCGTACTGGACCAAAGCATCAATCGGGCGAAGCGCTTCCAATTCGTACCGGTAGGTACCTGCCGAGAAACCGACCTGAATCAGTGCCCGATAAATAAACGCAATTCCAATCGACGTAATGAGGAGTCCGAGAGAGCCAATCTGCAATGGTTTGTAAACGATACGCTCCGTAACCAGCGCCACAACCGCAGTGATTGCAATGCCAATAACCACCGCAAGGAAAAAGCCAAGCGGGAGGCTAAGCACGCTAAAGCCGATACCTCCAATGGCACCGAACGCAACCAGCGTGGCGTACGCGCCGACCGTCATCGTATCACCGTGTGCGAAGTTCGCAAACCCGGAGATACTGTAAATTAACGAGAGGCCAATGCTACAGAGCACGATGATGCTACTGTAGACGACCCCGTTGGCGGCAAGCTCGAGAAACTGCTCGGTAACGGCCATTGTTCAGGATTACCCTTCTATGAACTCGGTTGGCACGTATTCGTGGTCCTGCACTTCGAATATTTGCAGTGCCCCGAGTGGGTCACCGTTTTCGTCGAAGTCAATTGGACCGCTAACTCCCTGATAATCGATATCATCAGCCGTCCCACCGTCAGCAAGGATATCGTGTGCTTCCTCGTAGGTGAAGACTTCCTCTCCCTCTGGTCGCGTGACATCCCGGACGACTTCACCAAGGGCCGAGCCAGTGAAGTCGTCTGCAGCAAGGATTGACAGTGCTGCCGTTACGACACAGTCATAGGTAAAGGCCGACCAGACTGTTGGTTCTGCATCGAACTCATCCTCGAACTGCTCTGCAAATGCTTGATAATTGTCCTGGTCGACCGGGGCGGACGGTTCGACGAGCTTCATGCCGTCCATGCTTCCCTCGGGCGTATTATTGATTACCGTATCGCCCCGATTCGAGTCTGCTCCGTAGAGTTGTGCCTCATAGCCAGCGGAGAACATATCGTTCACCTGTGTTGCGAACTCTTCCTGGTAGGTGATAAACAGCCACGCCTCTGCGCCAGAGCCGTTCATGTCAGAGAGTACGCCCGAATATGAAGCCTGCTCAGGGTCGTGTGCCTGCTCGAGGACCACTTCACCGTCGTATGCGTCGACAAACGCCTCCGTGAGGCTTTCACCGAATTCGTCGTTTATGTAGGTCACTGCGACTTCATCGTAGCCATCATCGAGGATAATTTCTGCAAGCGCGTTTGATTGAGCAACACCACTGGGGGACATGCGGAGCAAATCAGGGAAATTAGTCAGTGCAAGCCCCGTCGAGTTCTGGCTCAGTTGAACAACGTCGGTATCCTGAACGACGCTCTCGTAAATTGAAATAGAGACACCTGAGCCCACTGCGCCGATTAGGAATGGAACACCTTCCTGATCAACGAGATTGCGGGCTGCTGAGACCCCGCTGTTTGATTCGCTCTCGGAGTCCTGCACGTTAACTGATAGCTCGCGGCCATCGATACCAACCTCGTTGATATCATTAAGCG
>LKNH01000160.1 GCA_001564135.1 Halobacteriaceae archaeon Tc-Br11_E2g27
ATCGAGCAAGAACAGGTGTTGCGCGAGCGGAGTCAGGAACTTGAGCTCCTCCGACGAATATTCGGTCGCATCTTCCGGCATAACGTACGAAACGAACTCAACATCATCCTGAGCAACGCTGAGCTTATCGAAACCCACACCGTTGACGAACCGGTCGCGGACAGCGCTGAAACCATCATGGATGCAACTGCCCGGCTGCTTTCTCATACGGAAAACGCCAAAGAGCTTGACCAGTTGATGCGCACTGGTGATGAGACAATCATTTTATCGTTACCCTCGCTCGTCTCGCGTGCTGTCGAACGCTGCTGTGAGGAGTATCCGGACGCGGATATCTCAGTTGATGTCGAAGATATCCACGTCACTGTTCATCCCACAATCACGACCGCAATAGAAACGGCCCTCGAAAACTCGCTGACTCATAACGACGAGGACGTTTCGATAACCCTCTCGACGAGCGTTAGTGAGCAGTTGGTGAGTCTCTGTATTCAGGATACGGGAACCGGAATTCCGAAAGAGGAACTGCAGGTCATCAATCGTGAGCACGAAACGTCGATGACACACAGCACTGGCGTTGGTCTCTGGCTGATGAAATGGGCTGTCGAAAAATCAGGTGGGGAACTTTCGCTTCGCAATACCGACGACGGGGCCTGTGTCAAGATGACGCTTCCACAGGCGACTTACGCACCGTAGTGAGTCTCGTATATGAGAGACAGGGGACAACCTACAACTGCAGTCGTGAGTCGCTTAGTTCTCCTGAAAATACTGCTTTGGGCCGAGATATCGGGTCCAGAGTACGAGTAAGGCAGGGAGCACCAGCACGCTTGCGAGGAACGCGTAAATGATAGTCAACCCAGTGATGATACCGAACTGCTGGAGCACTGGGAAGATTGCAAGCGAGAGCGTTCCAAATGCCCCGACTGTCGTTGCCGCGCTACCGAGCAATGCGCCACCAGTCCCCGTAACGGTGGTCTCCATTGCATCCCAGACATCACCTTGTCGTCGGAGTTCGAGTTCATACCGCGAGCTAATATGAATGCTGTAGGCAATCCCAAGCCCGATTGTGAGCGAGGTGATAGTTCCTGTTAACGTGTTGAATGGTATTTCGAGGAGCCACATCGAGCCAAGAATCCACGAGACGGATAGCACAACCGGTAGCAAGGTTACCACACCTAACGATGCCGGGTTTCCAGTGAGGCGGTATGCTAGGGCCATGAACAGAAACACCGCCACTAGCGTAATAAGCAGCCCCTGAATTACGGTCTCAAGGAGGTCAGATTCGATATCGTTGAAGATTACCTGGTCACCAGTTGCCTGGACCTGTAACTGACTTCCGCTCGTGTCTTCGATTTCCTGTGCTGCAGCTCTGAGGTCAGCTGCTGCGTCACTGGTAGCTGCATCCCCGCGAATCTCGACCGTGGCACGCAAGGCTTCGTATTCTCCGGCATCGTTCCGATACAGATACTCCGAAGCTGATGGGTTCACAGCGAGGAGCATATCATACAGCGTCGTCACGTTTTCCTGTGGTATCCCATCTTCATCAGCCGCGTTATTGAATGCCGTAAGGAACTCTTCGGGCGTCACCGTTGGCTGTTCGTCTGTTGATTCTCTATCAGTGGCTGTCTCGTTGTCAGTTTCGCCAGCGGGCGGTGTGTCCTCTGGTTGGCCACCGGCTTCGATAGACGCAACAGTCTGTTGCATAACCGACAGCGGCGTCTGTAGCTCAGGCTCACCGGTCTGTAAGGTCAGCACTGTGTCTTTCTCACCAAGAATCGTGGTACTGTCAGCCATCCACTGCAGTGTCTGTTCGTTGGTGACGTTTCCTCGTATCAGTAAATCAGCCTGATTGCCTGCTGGCTGAAAGTTTGCCTGAATGAACTCTAGGTCTGCCTTGGCCTGATACGTTCCCGGAGCAAACGGCTCTGGGAGATTCTGTGTCCATGCTGGCGGTTCATCTGCCAGGAAATCTTCCTGCTGGAAACTCGTATCGACCTGTGTTGCGCCGTAGACCCCCCCAGCAGTCAACAAAACAGCAATAACGACGACTGCAACCGGGAACCGCCGTGCTGCGGTAGCACCTGTTGAGAGTAAGCCGGAGACAGCGGTATCACCGGTTCCAAATGCTCGCTTCTGACGGTCAATGCCAGCCCGCTCAAGCAACCCATCGAGTTCGATTTTGAGCCCAGGAATCAGCATTCCGAAAATGACCAACGCGGCAAAGACACCGAAGGCTGCCGTGACGCCGAAATCCCGAAGCGGGCCGATTGGGCTCGTCAGGTTGGCGAGAAAGCCAATCGCCGCCGTTGCGGTCACCCAGACAAGGGCAACACCAACACCACCCAGCGCAAGCGTCATCGAGCGCCTGAGGTCGCGCGTCTCATCCTCACCCGCCCGCTGTTCCCGGTGGCGCATAAAGACGTGAATTGCATAGTCGATTGATAACCCGATTAATAACACTGGCACTGATATCAGGAGTTGGTTGAACGCAATCCCGGTCCAGCCCATAAATCCGAAGACCCAGATAAGTACGGCGATAATTCCGACGACGCCAAGTACGATATCGAGTGGGTCTCGGTAGGCAATGGTGAGCGCGAGCACGACGAAAAGCAGTGCCAGCGGACCCACGATAGCAAGGCTATCGCCCAGCGATTGGTCAATCTCTTCGGTAATGATGCCGAATCCAAACACCGAATACTGCAACTCCTCTTCGAGTGCAAGGTCGCGGATTTCGAGTTGAGAACTCACAAGTCGGTCACTAGCACCGTCCGGACCGCCGACTTGCTCGCCGGCGGTGTCTTGGGTGATAACTGTTAGCGTTGCAGTCGCCTCGGTCGCACCCGGTTCATATGACCGCGGGAGCAACGAGAGCACGCCGGGGCCGGCATTTTCATCGAACGTTGCTGAAACGAGCGCCTCGTACTCCTCATCTTCGAGGTCTCTCAGTGCTGATTTCTGTGCATCGATACGGTCTGCAACTGTCGGTGATGACTGGGCACTGTTCGTTGTCTGCTGTCCGTCCTGTGATTGTCTCAGTGCTGCATCGCCGAGAACGTTTGCGACACCGAATAGTGGGTTCTCAGTTGAGAGCGTCTGCTGGATGGACTCAGTTTCGAGCAGCCGCTGTTGGAACGCAAGCGAGTCGATGATTGTCTGCTTTGCAAGTGCGTTTTCATTCTCTCCAGCACGCTGAATTAGTTGGACTGTCGTCTGGTTTCCCGTCTCCGCTGTTGTGAAATTCTGCTGGATATACTCCTGTGCCTGCACGGCAGGTGATTCCGACTCAAACTGCTCTAAATCGGAATCCTGCTCGACCATCGGCATCCCTGCACCCATCAGGGCCGTCATGAGCACGAGCACCAGAATTAGTGGCTTCGAATAGGTCACAATGCCGTCCGCAAGTCGTTGTGGAATCCGCGTCATATCTCCTCCGCCATCGTCGATACCCGGTTAGGACACATCGGTAGCTACTGGCTAGTTACACCGAGCATATGTATATGTTTGTATTATCCTACTCACAATTCGGCTATAGCAGGAATCGACAAACCGTCTCGTTCCAGAACTGTGACGGCACGGAGTGTCCACATCGTCTCGGGAGAACAGTCTTTTCGCGGTGGCCCCGAAACCTCTCATATGTGCACACAGTATCTGATTCCAATCGATGACTCTGAGCCGTCCTGGGAGGCATTTGCTCATGCACTTGAAACAGACCCGGATGGAGAGTTCACCGTCTTGCATGTTATCGACCCGCTTCGTGGCGATTACATGCTGGGGGCTGAACAAAACGACGTCACACGGCGGAGTGAAACCCTTAGCGAAGAAGTTGCCGAATATCTTGCGGATACAGCGGTCGCGACCGAGCAAGTGAGTATTGTTGTTGAAGAGGGACAACCCGAGAACCGCATCGTCTCCGCTGCAGAGGAGAGGGAAGTTGACCACATTGTGATTGGCAGTCGTGGCCGGTCAGGACTGTCGCGTGTGCTGCTTGGGAGTGTCGCTGAAACGGTTGTCCGGCGCGCTCCTGTTCCAGTAACTGTCGTCCGCTGATGTGGACGGCGTGGAGAATTGACAGCATTGGCTACGGTACTTCGCTCCGAAGCGTTTCGAGCCGTCACGAAACCATAGCGTCATAGCGGGCCAGTTGAAACAGTCCCAGACAATTTTTGTGAATGAATTGGTGATTACCAGTAATGACCGATTTCACCAATCCACCACCGCTCGAACCGGGAGATAACATCGCAGTCATTGCGCCTGCAAGCGGTGGTGCGAGAGTTGCACCGCACGTGTTTGAACTTGGATTACAACGCCTTCGAGAGACCTTCGACCTGAATCCTGTTATCTATCCCACAGCGCGCCAGAGTGATTCGTTTCTTGGGGAAAACCCACGTGCGCGGGCCGCCGATATTCATGCGGCATTCAAAGATGATGAGATTCGTGGTATCATCGCAACTATCGGTGGGAGCGACCAACTCCGCGTGCTCTCACACCTCGACCCCGACGTACTCCGTGCGAATCCAACCAGATTCTTTGGGATGAGCGACAACACGAACCTCGGACTCTATCTCTGGAATCTTGGAATTATCTCGTACAACGGCGCACAGTTGATGAACGAACTTGCGGTCCCCGGTGAACTTCCAGCGTACACTGAGCGGTACTGCAGGCGAGCATTTTTCGAACAGTCCCTTGGAGAACTGCAGGCCGCAGAGCGCTGGAGCGATGACCCGTCGACGTGGTGGCAAAACCCTGAGGAGCTCAACTCACCACTGGCTTATGAATCCAACCCCGGCTGGCGGTGGGACGGTTCGAAGACACCTGCTTCTGGCCATCTGTGGGGTGGGACTGTAAGCATCCTGGAATGGCAACTGGCGACGAACCGGTATCTGCCGGAGCCCGAACGGCTTGATACTGCTATTCTTTGTCTCGAAACGTCGGAAGAGATTCCGGCCCCTGAGACCGTCGGTAGGACGCTGATGTGTCTCGGCGAGCGCGGCTTCCTTGACCGGTTTGCTGGCGTCGTTGTCGGTCGGCCACCGACACGGAGCTTTCTCGAAGAGCCGCCCCAAGACGAGCGTCAACAGTATCGTGAACAACTTTATGAGACGATTGTTGCGGAAGTGAGCCGATATAATTCTGATATCCCTCTCGTGCTTGGCCTTGACTGGGGACACACCACCCCGATTGCCCCGCTTCCGCTGGGTGCTGAGATGACAATTTCGCCTGCGGAAGAACGAATTACTGTCAACTAAACCGCCCTATAAAAAAGCCCGAGAGTGTGAATAATATGCTAGCCCACATTAGAACAACTACCGGACCTTCTGCTGCGAAGGTAAGTTCGTCAATAATTTCGTGTGCTGCGGCAACAATGGCGATGTGCAAACCTAAGATGCCGAGAAGAATCTTATCTGATTCCATACGGTCCGAAATATTCTTTTGAATATACATGTTGTGGAGTTCAGCCAGTTTAGAACAACGCACAATGCTCGTGCACACTGTTATGATACACTGTGGGGTCGTCCCCTGTAAGAATCGATTGTCTTGTCACTACTGTGCAGGCATATCCGCGAGCGAAGCGAGTCTCGCAACCGAGTTCAAATCCCATCATGCCCGTCCATCTTTTTTTCGTCGGGTCGCCGACGGCGACCGCTCCTCAAAAAACATGGGTGAAAAAGCCGCGACTCACGATGTTCGTCGCGGGGAACCGCTCCACATCCACTTGTGCCCTGTATTCAGCACTCTCCTCGTGATGATTTGCATAGAGAAGCTCAGAAGAGCGACCGAGACAAAGGCTATATGGATGGTATCTCAGAGACTCCGACTATGCGTTTTCGACTCGTTGCTTCAGCGCCTCATTCACCTGATTGGAGCTAATTTCGACGTTGTCACCGATTCGCCGGTTAATGAACCCGACCAGTGCCCCACGGAACGTTTCAGCGTGATGAACCGAGTCCATTCACCA
>LKNH01000161.1 GCA_001564135.1 Halobacteriaceae archaeon Tc-Br11_E2g27
GATGCCACAACGAACGACCAACTCGGCCGGATGGCGGAAGCCGCCCGCGGGAACGCCCGCGATGCGATTGCAATCCTCCGCTCCGCTGCCCGCCGTGGCGAACAGGTTGGTGCTGACCAGATTCGCGACGGTGATATCGAGAAGGCCATTCCAGAGGCACGAGCGGAACTCCGACAGAAAAGCCTTGACCGACTCACTCGGGACCAGCTTGTAGTCTATCAGGTGCTTCGGGGGGCTGACGAGCTGATGCCCAAAGAAATCACTGCCAAGTACCGAGAACGCGTTACCGACCCGAAATCCAAACGAACGGTTCGGAAGTATCTCCGCAAACTCGAACAGTATAACCTGATAACGAGCTCGGGTAGCGGCCCGAGCAAGGTCTACAAGCTTGTCGAATGAAACGTACGTGGGGACCTCTTTTTTGCCTCGACCTCAACTCTCGACTTCGACTGCAACTTCGTTTCGCCGAAGCATCGGGAGCGTCCACGGTGCATCGTAGCCCATGAAAAATGGTTCATCAACGGTCCGAACGTTTGCATCCGCAAGCGTCTTTTCGAGTGTTTCGCGTTCGCGCTCGATACGCGCCTCCGTTGGCCGCCAGCTGAATCGGCGAACGGCAAGAGTTCGCTCCGGAATAACGGTCAGTTCGACCGCGTCGTCGATTGGCTGTGGGGCGCTTTCGCTGTCGAATTCGGGCGGTAGATAGAACCGCATTCGCTGTTCCTCCCCGCTCGTGAGTTCAACTGGTGCGGTCATCGCAATCGTCGCTCCACCGCCTGTGAGTTCGACGGGAGCAGTCATCTCTATTTCAGTGCCGCCGCTGTTTCCGCCCGTGATATACAGGAACAATCGCTGAAACGCAGCACGTTGGGATTCTGCGGTCGTTTCGACGGCGACGGTTTCCGGATAACGGCGCAGTTCCACATCATTGAGACGGGCGACGACAGTGTAGGGAACAGTCTGTGTCGCTGCCCGCTGATAGAGCGTCGATACCACAAGAGTTGCACCAACAATACCGAGCGTTACGAGAGCCAGCGTGCGCTTGCGAATCATGTTGTTTCTACGCCCGTTTTCGTGATAAACCTCTTCGGGCGAGGGCTCTTCTTGGGCGAAAATCCTGGCCGTTCGTCAGAGTCTACGCTGCAGATTGTCGAGGGTCGCCTGCAACTCCCGCTGGTTGAAACGGTCGATTGCAGGCCCACACAGTACGTCAATGAGCCACGGGATGTCGAAATCATATTCGACGGTATAGGTCACCCGCGTTCCCTGGTCGACCGGTTCGAACTCCCAGCGAATCTCGCCAGCGATATCACCGCTCATCTCGAACCGAATCCGCTCAGGTGGCTCATGCTCGACGCCGCGAACCTCCCCAGTGAAGCTGAGGCCGAACAGCCGGTAGGTGTAAGTTGCGCGCTTGCCGCCGTTATCAAGCGCTCCGACGGTTTTGACGGAGGAGAGTCGCGGCGAAATTCGCTGTTGGTTCTCGGGTACGTCCATGAACTCGAAGACGGCTTTCTGCGGACGGTCGATGACAATCTGTTCGCTCGCGTCCATACGCTTTCTTTGGGCTGAACGAAAATAGTTCCATCACCGGCGACACGCTCTTTGCCACTCGTTGCCAAACTCTCGGTATGAGCACTCGTCCGGCAACCACGCCAAACTACCTTACCCTTTCGGACGACGAGTTCCAGGCCCGTGCTGTGGAGTTGCGGAGTCGATACGCGGACTGTGACCTCTGTGCCTACGACTGTCGGGTCGACCGGACAGCTGGTGAAACCGGTGCGTGTCGCGTCGACGACACCGCATACGTCTCCTCGTATTTCGACCACCACGGAGAGGAGGATGTCCTTCGCGGCCACAACGGCAGCGGGACGATATTTCTTGCTCACTGTAACATGAAATGTGTGTTCTGCCAGAACTTCGAAACCAGCCACGAAGCACAGGGCGAACCCGTTTCTCCCGAAGAGATTGCGGAGATGGCGCTCGCCCTGCAGGCGAGAGGCTGTCATAACGTCAACTTCGTCTCGCCGACCCACCACTCTCCGCATCTGGTCGAAGCGCTCCGGATTGCCCGAGAGCGCGGGCTGAACCTCCCGGTTGTCTGGAACTGCGGCGGCTATGAGCGCAGAGAAATCCTTGAATTGCTTGATGGCATCGTCGATATCTATATGCCCGACGTGAAATGGAGCGATGACGCCGCTGCGGCCCGCTACTCCAAAGCACCGGGCTACTGGTCGAATATCCAGGACTCGCTCCGGGAGATGCACCGGCAGGTCGGTGACCTTTCGGTCGATGCGAGTGGCGTCGCAACCGGTGGCTTGCTGGTTCGCCACCTCGTCATGCCGGGACAGGTCGACAATGCGAAGGATGTCATGTCGTTTCTTGCGGAGGAAGTGAGTACAGAAACGTTCGTCAACGTGATGGCACAGTACCGGCCACATTACAAGGCACGAACTGACGAACGCTACGAGGATATCAACCGCGGCATTACGAAAGAGGAGTACCAGTCCGTGATTGAGCACGCTCGTGAGGTTGGGTTAGAGCGTATCGAATACGACCCGGGGATGACTAAACGAGGCGGGAATAGCTTCCTGTGGGGCTGATTGGGAGTTTTAACCTATTTCTCTGCAGCGTGTGCAACAACTGTGCCGAGCGAGCCGAATCTGGCGACAACTGTCTGACCAGCAGTCACGGGAATCGGTTCCGTCAGCGAGCCGGTGGTGACGATATCGCCCGCTTGCAGGCTGTCGCCGTGGTCTGGGAGTTTGCTCGCAAGCCACGCCACTGCGTCGGCAGGATGACCGAGCACCGCTGCACCGGTTCCGGTTGCTCGCCGCTCGCCGTCGATAAGTAGCTCGACGCTTTCGAGATGTAGCGCCGTCTCCGTTGAAGCAACCCGTTCACCGGGCAACAGCCGCGCAGCGAGTGAGTTATCGGCAATCGCTGTCGCGCCTGTCAGTTCCCAGTTTTCGATTCGGCTATCGACGACCTCGATAACCGGGACGACACACTCCGTTGCGGCTAGGACGTCAAGCCGGCTTGCGGATTCGCCTAGCGACTCTCCCAGCACGAACGCAATTTCAGGTTCGATTCGTGGTGCACATAATTCGTCTACGCTGAATTGTCGCTCTTCCCGGACTGTTTCCGAGAGCACCTGGCCATAGGAGGGCTCGGAGACACCCAAATCAGCTTGCACTGTTTCGTTGGTAAAGCCAATCTTATAGCCGACAACTGGCCCCTCTGTGCTTAGTCGGCGGTCGATAAACTCCTGTTGTGCCTTGTATCCATCCGCAGCTGTCAGCGCTGAAAGCTGTGCCGAATCGAGCGGTCTCCTGTCGAGATAAGCTTCGTATAATACCTCACCAACTTCTTCAGGGTCGGTTGTCATGGCCATTCTTTTTGTGGTGTTTCACTTGTCTGTTCGTCTCTCGCTGAGAAACGCTGACTCTTAATTTATATTGGATATTGAGATAAGTAACTGTCATGCGAGAGAGATTCGCCAGTTCGGAAAGAGGGGAGTCGGCTTCCGTGCTGAGACGACAGCTGCTTGGTTGCTGTGCCAGCGCTGTCATCGTCGGGCTTGCCGGGTGCCTCTCGACTGGACTCGACGCCGAGGAAACGGTCCCTCGGGAGTACGACGAGGACGTTTCAGCCGTTGCAGTTGAAACAGTCAACGGCGAAGCCGAAGTTCGTGGTGAGGACCGTGACACAATCAGCGTGGAGGGAACGAAACGAGCACCGGACGAGGATACGCTTGATGAGGTTTCACTTGAATCAGAAAGCGACGAGGAAACGCTCGCCCTTCGTGCTGATGTGGACACCAGTAGCAGCCTCTTTTCCTTGGGTGGTGCATCCGCTCGAATCGACCTCACTGTGTGGGTTCCCGAGACACTCGTGGTTGAGGCCGAGACGACCAACGGCGATGTGGACCTTGACCTGCGCGCGCCGGACGACGTTACTGCCGATACGACGAATGGCGATATTGCCATTGCGTTAGACGCAACACCGGATATACTCGCTGAGACGACAAACGGTGATGTTGAGATAACCCTTCCAGAGACTGCCGAACCGGAGATTTCGTTCGAGACGACAAACGGCGATATCGAAGTCAGCGACCTCATAGATTCACTCGAAGCCGATTCGTCTACTGAGACAACAATCGGCGACGGAACACACGAGATTTTGGTTGAAACGACAAACGGTAACCTCAGAGTTCGCGCTCGGTAATCAGCGCTCTGCTGACTGGAAGGCTGTTTCTACTTTTGTATTCGCCTTGCCGAGTTTCTAGGTATGGCTGATACTTGGTACGGTATGGAGATGGGTGCAACGGAGATTGAAGAGTTTCTGAACGAGCAGGCCACGGGCGTCCTCTCCCTCTCTCAGGATGACCGGGCGTATGGCGTCCCGATGTCGTTTGCGTACGACGGCGAACATGACCGAGTAATTATGGACATGGCCTTTGGCCCTGAGAGCAAGAAGGCGGGGTTCATCGAATCAACGGAAGAAATCTGTCTCACCGTCTACGACTGGGAGGGGCCGAAAGAATGGCGCAGCGTCATCGTGACTGGGACACTCGAAGCGGTTTCCGAAGACGAGCTTGATGATGAGATTGTTAGCTGGTTTTACACCGTCGCCAAAGACATTGATATCTCCAGTGCGAACATCGAGATGCACTGGTATGAACTCTCGATTGAGGAGGTGTCCGGATACGCGCTCTACGAGTAAATATGTCTGGCTTACCCGCAGTTGTTTTCTTGCTGCAATCGCGCTGTTTCTCTTTTTTGACTTCTCTTTCCGGACTATGGCCGTCGCCAACCGACCGCGACAGCGGGTACTACTCTACAATGCCAGGCAAGTGAATAAGCCGAGTCAAATCACCAGCATGCATCCGGTCGATTCACTAATCTGCGTATACTTTTGTGACCTGGGCAGGGTTCTCCCTTGAGGGTTCACCTATGTCAAACACTGACCCGTCTGACAACCGTCGAATCTCCCGACGCCGTATATTACAACAGTCTGGCGGAACGATAGCCGCTCTCGGCCTGGGAACAATCGGCGTCGGGCACGCCTCCGCTGATGAGTCCACGGACTACTGTTCGGAAACAACGCTTCGACCGGGAATGGTTCACTACGATGATTCGATGCACGACGTGTGTCGCGATGACCACCCCGAAAGTGAGGCGCTACAGGAAGAAGTCAAACAATCACTTGAGGAAACCTACTCAACTGTCGGGGCGCTCATTGACGAAGGGTACATCCCGTACTTTGATTTCTTCGCTGATGGTGACTGGTCTCACTGGATTCAGCCCGAATTTATCGGTGACGATTCGATGGTCGATCCCGAGCGTCCCGAATCAATCCTCGTTGACCACCAGTGGTGGCGGCCGATTGGTGTGATGTTTGTCGCCACAATTGATGGCGAGGATGTCGATTCGCCACCATCCATCTACGAAGAGGATGATGACGCCGCGTGTACACCATGGCACGCACACGTTGGTTTCCCAGGCCGGTATGCGTGGTGGAAGTACCGACAAGTCTACGAAGATGGAGGGTCGCTCCCCTGTCGGACACCGTGGATGCTGCACGTTTGGATTCACCCTCACGAGAAAAGCATCTACGCCCATGGGGCGCCTGAAGAGCGTGGTGGTGCACCGGCAGAGCCAGCCGGATTCGATACGGATGTCGATACTGACGAGGAGACATTGGGTCCCGAACACCTCCCCGATGCGATTAAATCGAAAGTCAAAGATCTGTGGTGAGTCGATAGCGAGGCTGGTCTCACTCGCAGCCGATGACAGATGCTGGGGCTATTCACCGATTTGAGCAGCTGTCTCTGAGTGACAAATAGAGAAGGCAAGTCGAAGCTGTTCACTGGTACATTCAACCTGGTTCGAATACTTCCTACTGATACTGCCGGACGTAACTTCGTAAAC
>LKNH01000162.1 GCA_001564135.1 Halobacteriaceae archaeon Tc-Br11_E2g27
ACCGCCCCGGAATACCAGATTCGGTGGCCGCCGATGGTGGTTGGGATGTCGTAGCCGTCCCGGTAATCGTCGGTGAGTCCCATATCCTCCGGAATATCCTCGCGGGTGTGGTAGCCATCAGCGACAAAGAGCGGAACGACGACGATATCGTCCGTTTCGAAATGGTCGGTGACGTCGTCGATATACGGCGGTTCGTCCATAAACAGGGCTCGAACCTCATCGAACCGGTCACGCGCTCGGATTGCCGCTGCGTGTGCATTCGTCGATGCATTGCTGTCCTCGTGGCGTTCCGTGCCGTGGCCGACGACGGCCAGCCCAGTTTCCGGCCCGACTGCTGGATTGTTTGTTACGGTCTCCACACGCCGGATAATCACATCGGTCATCGAGTCGTGCGTGCCGACCGGCTCGCTGTAGTGTACTTGCCCGTCGGTTTCGGGTTTCCAGCCATCTGCGATGCGTAACTCCCGTGGGATGATTTGGTTGGTAAAGTAGCCGTTACTCATGAACGCTGGAACGACGTAGATTTCGTCGCTGTCGAGCGTTCGTAGAACTTCTCGAAACGCAGGCTCTTCTTTCCAGAAGGCTTCCCGAACTTCGTCGAAGACGCCGCGCTCCCGTATCCGGTTAGCGTGTTCGAAAATCGGTGTACTCGATTCGGGATTGAGATGAGAGCCGTGTCCGGCAACGACCAGCGCCTGTGACGGTTCGGGCATCTGTTGGCTGAGGATAGTGAGTTACCACGAATGAACGCTTCGCTACCGGAGACAACGGGGTAGTTTCTGTGACGGCACGTGTGTTCGAAGCGATTTAGCTGCTGTCGTTTATATCCCATTCCGAGCCACTATCGGCTATGCCTACCTGTGTTCACTGTGGTAAGCCGCTTGGCGGCGATAGCGTTCTGTGTTACTCCTGTCGCTCTGCAGGAATCTCGGTCGAATCGGTTGTCGATGTCGACTCATCCGTTCGCGAGCGTGTCGAGCGGTATCTCATCGTTGCATCTCTTCGGTGTGCCGACTGTGGCGATATCCACGGCAGTGTCACCGTTGACGGCACCGAGTATACCGCGGCCGACTTTGGTATCGACTCCGTCGACGAGTGGGAACTCGAACTCGACAAGGAGGCAGACTGGATGCGGGAACACCGAGACGACGTGACTGCTGCGTTGGCGTCGCTTGCCGATGAGTGGCCACGGTCGGTCGCCGCCGTTCGGGAAACTGTCCTGTGAGATTTCCAGCCGGTGTTGTCTCATCAGGGCCCGAGCGCTGCGATATCGGCGCCAACTGTCGCCAGCGCGTCGGCAGGGTTCGGGTCGCTGTCGGCCAGATGCGTATACCGGTGTTCTGGGATAGCTGCTAGCGCTGCTGTCACCGCTTCGCTGTACGCCTCGACGCCCTGTTCTGTTGGCTCCTCGCCACCCCAGACATCACGAATAACCGTCATCGAGTCGATGCGAACCTCTAGGCTGTGTGGCTCGTAGCGAGCGAGCAGTTCGGAGAGTCCAAGCTGGAGGGCAACGTATTCCGCGGTATTGTTCCCGGTCCGGGAGCCGACAGGACGACCTAGTCGGGCGAGTTCGTTCTCCGCAGCATCCATGATGACAGCACCCGCGCCAGCGGGGCCGGGATTGCCGCGCGAACTGCCGTCAACGTAGAGGATGAACTTATCGCTCGCCGGTTCGGTGATGGGTGGTCTGGTGAACTCAGCAGCCAGCAGCTCTTCAAGGGCAGAACGCAGTTCGGCCGAGGTGGTTGTCGGGTCGAAGAGACCACCGTATCCCGGAACTGTCTCGTTAATCGCGTCGGTTGCAGCCAGCATCTCGTAGCCAACTCCCGCCAGCACCTCATCAACGAGTGCGGCAAGCGGCGTGAGATATTCCCGTGGTAAGGGGTCGTCGGTCATTCGAAATCCGGTAAGTCATCCGGCGCTTCGTACTCGGATTCCCAGTCGATATACTCGTCTTTCAGCACGTCACAGACAACCTGACCGAGTTCGGTCAGCGCTGCATTAATGCCTGAAACGCTGCCCCATGACTGTAACTCGGGATGATACTCCCGTTCTTTCCAGTCTTCGGGGATACCGGGTGCGTGATAGCCAACTCGCTCTGCAAAGGAATCCCAGAAGAAATCGAACTGCTGAATCATGTTGAGGTCGGTAATAATCTCGAAATCTGACTCGCTGAGTGCCGTCGTTGCCGCCCATTCGGTGAATGCCTCCTCCCAGGCACCCTCCTGCAGGAACTGTTGAATCTCGTCGCGTTTGTAATCGCTCGTTCCGACGACCTCTGCATCCTCGTACTCGTTGGGGTCTTTCGTTTCGAGTTCTGGTGGCTCCGGAACGTCGACATCGAGGCTCATACCACGTTCTCGGTCGGTAACGGAATAAACCTGACCACCACCCGGCGGCTGGAAACAATCGACTGATTTTAGTTTCAACTGTAAGCGAGAGTTGGTAGAGAGTGAACATTGTTCACTTTGTGGCAAGAATTATACGCTTTGACCCCGGTGATTGAAAGGATGAGCGAACTGGTAGTCTTCGATATCACGGATGGGGTTGCAACCCTTCGATTGAACCGGCCGGACAACCGAAATGCACTGACTGCGGAGATGTCCGGTGCAATCGTGGATGCACTCGATGAAGCCGAAAAAGCCGATAACGTTCGGTGTCTGGTGATTACTGGGACAGATGGAACCTTCTGTGCCGGAGGAGATATCAACTCCATGGCAGAGTTGATGAGCGGTGCAGCAGAGTTGCACGAGGCAGTAGAGGGTATCCAGCGGGAAACCAATCGAGCGATTCGTCGCCTTGCTGAGTTCGACCGCCCGACGGTTGCAAAAGTGGATGGCGTCGCCTACGGAGCAGGTGGCAACCTCGCGATTGCTCCGGATATCACGCTCGCCTCGCCTGCTGCCGAAATTAGCTTCGGGTTCCGACAGGTCGGGCTGGCAATCGATACCGGGACGTCCTATCTCCTGCCACGAGAGGTTGGCGTGAGCAAGGCCAAGGAACTGGTCTACACCGGCGAATTACTTGACGCAGCGGAGGCGGAGGAACTCGGGCTGTTCAATCACGTCTTCGAGGACTTTGAGGCGGAGGCTGACGAGTTTATCGAACGGATTGCAACTGGCCCGACCGTTGCGCTCAGAACGTCAAAACATCTCATCGAACAGGGCTGGAACAGCTCGCTCAAGGAAGCGCAAGATAACGAAGCGTTCGCACAGGGGCCGGTGTTCAACACGGACGACCACAAGGAAGGCGCAACGGCGTTCATGGAAGGGAGAAAGCCGGAGTTCGAAGGGAAGTAACTGCTTTTTCCGGACAATCACTCAGCCCGCCCAAACAGTTCCGTCGCGTGCTCGCTGGCCTCGGCCATCACGTCATCGGCTGACAGCGTCGTCAGTTCGCGGTCTTCCATTAGGACTTGTCCATCACAGACGGTATGGCGAACATCGCTGCCGCGAGCGGCATAGACAAGATGGCTGACGAGGTCGTGCTGTGGGGTCAGGTGCAGTGAATCCAGGTCAAGCACGGCGAGGTCGGCATTCGCGCCCTCCTCGATACGGCCGCTGTCGAATCCGAGTGTCTCAGCGCCGGCTTTCGTCGCCATCTCAAGCACGGCATCGGCGGGAACTGCGCTTGCATCATCTTCTGCAAGCTTGCCAATCATCGCGGCATCGCGCATCTCATCAAACATATCGAGGTCGTTGTTCGAGCCGGCACCGTCGGTTCCCAGCGCAACCGTCACCCCGGCGTCGTGGAGCTTTTGAATCGGAGCCATCCCGCTTGCGAGTTTCATGTTTGAAGCGGGACAGTGGACGACTGAGGTTCCACGCCCGGCCAGCAATTTGCGTTCAGTCTCGTCGACGTGGACGCCGTGAGCGAGGAACGTCGCGTCAGTGAGCACGCCGAGGTCGTCGGCATATTCGAGCGGTCGCTTGCCGTATTCGTCAACGAGCGGTTCGACCTCCTGTGGGGTTTCGTTTGCGTGGATGTGGACGGGGATTCCGGCCTCGTGAGCTTTCGGAATATACTCCTCGTAGAACTGCTCATCGACGGTCGTCAGGCTGTGGGGGGTAAAGAGTGTCTTGACCCGGCCATCGGCGGTGTTGTTGTACTCCCTTGCAAACGCCAGTCCGGCCTCGAAATCCTCGTGAGCGGCTTCGTCGTCCTTGCCGACGGTGATACAGCCGTGTCCGAGTCGAGCGCGGATGCCGGCCTCTTCGACGACGGCAGCCACTTCGGGCATGAAAAAGTACATATCCGCGATGGCGGTCGTCCCCGAGCGAATCATCTCGGCGATACCCAGCCGTGCGCCTGCCCTGACATCTTCTCCTGTGAGTTCGGCTTCGACCGGCCAGATATCCTCCTGCAGCCAGGCATCGAGTGGCTTATCATCGGCTGCCCCGCGAAAGAGCGTCATTGCGACGTGCGTGTGTGCGTTGACGAGTCCCGGAATGACGAGCCCACCTGCTGCATCGAGCTGTTTGTCGGCAGTTCCGTCGAACTCGCCGAGTTGTTTGATGGTTCCGTTGTCGGTATCGATGAGCACATCTGTGCGTTCGATAGAGTGGTCCGGACGCAAGACCTGGCCGTCGGTGACTGCAAGCGTGTTCATACCTATGGCGAGGGAGGGGCTCATGTTAAACACTGGTTTCCTGGCTGGTTGTTTCTGTTTGACTCGGCCGAACCACGGATTTTAGTCGTCGGGCACTAACGTACAACCAATGAGCAGTACGCGCAAACCCGACTGGCTGAAGATGCGGCCACCGTCGGGCGAGCGGTTCACTGAAATCAAACAGTCGTTGCGCGACCGGAACCTCCATACGGTCTGTGAGGAAGCGTCCTGTCCGAATATGGGGGAGTGCTGGAGCGGTCGTGACGGACCGGGGACGGCGACGTTCATGTTGATGGGCGAGCGCTGTTCACGCGGCTGCAATTTCTGTGATGTCGAAACCGGGGGAATGGAGCCACTCGACGAGGATGAACCCGAAAACGTCGCAAGCGCAGTCGCGGAGATTGGGCTCGATTATGTCGTGTTGACCTCCGTCGACCGGGATGATTTGCCCGACCAGGGAGCTAGCCACTTCGCCCAGACGATTCGTGAAATCAAGCGCAGAGATTCCGACATTCTGGTTGAGGTATTGATTCCGGACTTTCAGGGAGAACCGGAGTTGGTTCGCAAAATCATCGACGCCGAACCCGACGTGATTGCACACAACGTCGAAACGGTTGAGCGACTCCAGTGGCCGGTCCGGGACCGACGAGCGGGCTACGACCAATCGTTATCTGTCCTGCAACAGGCTGCACAGGAGTCGGATGCCTACACAAAAACCAGCATCATGCTCGGGGTTGGCGAGTATCACCACGAAATTTATCAGACACTCCGGGACCTGCGTTCGGTTGGAACGGATATCGTCACCTTCGGCCAGTATCTCCAGCCATCTCGGTCACATCTGGAAGTGAGCGAATTTGTCCACCCGGATGTCTTTGACACCTGGCAACAGGTCGCAGAGGAGGAACTTGACTTTGCCTACTGTGCCAGCGGGCCGATGGTCCGGTCGTCCTACCGTGCGGGTGAACTGTTTGTCGAGAGCGTCCTTCGTGATGGGTCCGATATTGCTGATGCCCGCACACAAGCACGAACGGTCAAGTGATGTACCGCCTGTTCTGCTGTACGGACCCAAAACAGCACTGGCTATCCAAACTCCCAACAAAAACCGACAACCACCATATTAAACCATTGCGCCCCAATATACTGTGATATTAGTTCACAATCGCCACTCGAATGACAAACGTCCAGAAAAGGGGACCATAGTTGAACATAAATAGTAGTTTATCAAGTTACAAATCCTTATAATTCCCACGAGAGAATTAATGGGTGGAATCTACCTTTCAATCGACCAAAACAATAAGCCATCT